>CAZKEG010000168.1:0-3664 GCA_964551715.1 uncultured Thermodesulfobacteriota bacterium | reverse complement strand
CTAATGGTAGAGGCTCCTAAATTAAGAAAGAAGACTTTCCCCCTCCAAGATGTTCCTCAAGCAAAGCAGAAGAGGAGGTCATACCTAGTCCTTCAAGCCCTCAAACCCTTAAGCGGGAATTTGGAGCTGGTAAGTCCACAGACATTCGTCTTCCGTTTAATGTACTTATTTTCTTTACCTTTCCCCTGAAAGGGGGTTTAATCATCTTATGAGTCGTCTTCCGGTAGCCACTATCGCTGGATCTGACCCCAGTGGAGGGGCTGGTCTTCAGGCTGACCTTCGGGTCTTCACCCTGCTTGGTGCCTTTGGCCAAACGGTGATCACTGGGCTTACGGTTCAAAACTCGCTTGGGGTGAAGTACTGGGAAGCGGTTTCTCCCACCTTGGTTGCTGATCAACTGGAGGCCCTGTTTGAGGACTTTGCTCCTGTTGCAGTTAAGACGGGGATGCTGGGCAAGGCAGAGATCATTATCGCCGTGGCCGAAGTCCTGGCCAGATATCGTCCCCTCTTGGTGGTTGATCCAGTGATGTTGGCCAAAGGAGGAGAGGCCCTACTTTTACCAGAGGCGGTTTCGGCCTTGAAGGAAAGGCTTTTTCCCTTGGCTACGGTGATCACGCCCAATCTCCCAGAGGCCGAAGCCCTTTTGGGCCGAAAAATCCTTCTCGGTGAGGAAGAAACAGCCTGTAAGGACTTGTTCTCCCTTGGTCCAAAGGCGGTGGTGCTTAAAGGAGGTCATGCCGAAGGAGAGGTAGCGCGGGATTTCGTCTTCGATGGCCAAGAGCTAGTTGAGCTTTCGGCCCCTAAAGTCTTAGCAAAAAAGATTGGCCATGGCACGGGTTGTACCTTTTCTGCAGCCCTTACCGTTTACCTGGCCAAAGGGCTTTCTTTGAGCGAGGCTTGTGCCAAGGCCAAACAATTCGTGACCTTGGCCCTGATCTCAGCCCAGAAAAATCGTTTAGGAAAGGGCATCTCTCCCACGGATCACCTTATCTACCTCGATCGCCTAGAGGCCCGTGGCCAGATTCTAGAAGAACTGGAAAAGGCGGTGACCTTATTTTGTCAGCATCCGGTGAGGCCGCTTATCCCAGAAGTCCAAAGCAATCTGGCCTATGCCTTACCCTATGCCCAGACTCGCCAAGAAATAGCCGCCTTTCCTGGTCGTATCGTGGCCATCGGTGAACGGGCCCAGCCAGTAGGCTGCCCTCAATTCGGGGCCTCTCGGCACGTGGCCAATGTCATCTTGGCCGCCATGAGACATGATCCCTCCTTTAGGGCGGCGATGAATATCCGCTTTGAGGAAAGTTTTTTGAAAAAGGCGGCTGATTTGGGCCTTAAAATAGGAGAATTTTCCCGGGCCGAAGAGCCACTGGAGATCAAGGCCCAAGAAGGGGCCACTTTACCCTGGGGAGTGGATTTGGTCTGCCGGCGTCTGGGTTATGTACCTGATCTGATTGCCGATCGGGGTGAGGTGGGTAAAGAGCCCATGCTTCGGCTCTTGGGGAAGGAGCCTATGGATGTGGTCAAAAAGGCCTTGAGTCTGTTAGATTTTTAGGTCAATCCAAGTGTAGTGGGTCTTGAGATGGCCTTCCCCATCAGGGTCATTCCACCACAAGAGGGTTTTCTCCTCCGTGTGGCCGAAGAGATCTTGGCAAACGAAGGTGAGCAACTGAGCAAGGCCACGGTGGTCTTTCCCACGCGACGGGCTGGGCTTTATTTCCGATATTATCTTCATCGCTTAAGACCAGAGACCAAAACCCTCCCCCGCCTCTTTGGTATCGCCGATCTTCTAAACGAACTGGCGGTAAAGCTCGACCCGCGTCCACTTATTCCTCGGGCGGATCAGGCCTGGCTCCTTTGGGAAATGGTTAAAGAAAGGCGGCCTTTTCTTAAGGTAGCCGAAAGCTTTGATCGGTTTTTCCCTTGGGGCCTGAGACTCTCTGAGATCCTGGATCAGCTCGAACAAGAACTGGTGGAGGCCCAAAATATTGTTTATCCTCCGCAAGAAGATCTGCCTCCAGAGGCCAGGGAGTTGCTGGAAGATTTAGGCGATATCCAGCAGGCCTTCCGACAGCGCCTCCTCTCCCTTGGGGTGATTACTTCCGGACAGCGTTGGCGGCTTTTGGCTGAACATATCGAGGAACTCTCTTTCCCTGAAGGGCCTCTTTACTTAGTCGGTTTCTTTATGCTCACCCAAGCGGAAATGAAAATCTTTAAGGCCTGGCTTAAGCAGGGGGCAAGGCTCTTCTGGGAGGCAGACCCGGAGGATCTTCCCGAGGTTTTTGAGAGGCAACGGCGCTATTTTGGCGTAGAGCTGAAAGGTTCATCTTCTTCAAGGCCAAGCCCCCGGGTTTTCTTTTACGAGGCCCCGGATGTGCATCACGAACTAACTGTCCTTAAAGACCTCTTCCCCTACAAGGTTAAGGCCCCGGACGAGGCCTTAATTTTACTCTGTGTGGCCGGACATTTGATTCCCCTTCTTTATGAGTTGCCTGAAGGGCTCCCGGTCAATGTGACCTTGGGGTATCCTTTGAGACGTACAGCGTTGGCTCATCTTTTAGAGCTCTTCCTCACCCTTGAGGAATCCCGTCAAGGAGAGCGATATCACGTCCCGGCCTATCTTCGACTCTTAAAACATCCCTATCTCAAGGGCCTCAAAAGGCAAGGAGAGACCGAGGCCCGGTTAGTCTTCCATTTCCTTGAAGAACGCCTAAGAGACCGGGGGAGTCCTTATCTATCCTTGTCTGAAATAGTAAATCTCTTAGAAGATGAGCCCGATCAACTCTTTGGGGACATTTCTCATCGAAGGACCTTTCTTTCCTGGTTTCACCGGGAACTGATCTCTCCTTGGGCTGAGATTAAGACTCCTCGTCAACTGGCGGAAGTCATTCGGCGGACTATTTACCGCTTGCTCCTCCCTCGGCTTTCTTTCCTCAAAGAGGTTGATTCACCAGAAGTCTTGCTTGAGAGGGCCTTTCTTTATACCCTTGAGGCCGAGCTTTTGCCGAACCTGGAACAGGTCTCTTTTGCCGATTTCAAGCTTCGCCCCTCGACCCTTTTTAATTTTTTACGAGAGCTTCTGCGTAACCTAAGGGCCCCGTTTGAAGGCGAACCCTTAGAAGGCCTGCAAGTCATGGGGCTCCTTGAGACACGGCTCTTGCGCTTCAAAAAAGTCTTTGTCTTGGATGCCAACGAAGGGGATCTCCCTTCAGTTGAAGAGGTAAATCCTTTATTGCCGGAAGCGGTAAAGCCCCTACTTGGTCTTCCACCAAGGGAACGAGAGGAGGTGATTGAAAGATACCACTTCTTTCGTTTGGTAGGGGCGGCAGAAGAGGTGCATCTCTTTTATCAGAGTGCGGTGAGCGGCAAGGGCGAGACCTTGGGCAAGAAGATGCGTAGCCGTTATATAGAAAGGCTTATGTGGGAAGAGGAAAAAAGGGAAGGGAGACTCCTTCCAGAAAAGATTAAACGCATTGAATTGAAATTTTCTCCGAAGTCCTTTGCCCGTAAAGAGGCCATCCCTAAAGGTGAGTCAGAGAATCGGTATTTGTCTGAATTGATTTTTTCCCAAAATCCGGGGCTTTCGGCCTCTTTGTTAAATGTCTATCTCTTTTGCCCGGCTAAGTTCTATCATCAATATCTTCTTGGGCTTTCTCCGACCAAGACA
>CAZKEG010000167.1:0-3664 GCA_964551715.1 uncultured Thermodesulfobacteriota bacterium | reverse complement strand
GAGGAACGACGTAACGGATGCCGAAAAAACTCACCACCCGTTCAGGATGAAATTCATAGCCATGGTCGATCTTCTTTACTGGGATGTTGATATGGCTCCCGATGAGGGAACCGAGGAGAAAGGTCAAGATCTGATCTCCAGTGAGTCCGAGCTTGCCTGCGGCCACGGTAATGATACCGACATGGAGAAAGACAAAAAGAAACCCAACTAAGGCCAAGAAGAAAAAGAAAAACAAGATGGCAAAGGGACTAAAGATCATATTTTTCTCCTTCAAGCGGGGCCATAACCAGGCGTCTTCTATTTTGATCGACGATTTCGATGCGGATACGGAGGCCTTTGGGAAAAGAAAAGGGCAGGCGTTCTGCCCATTCGATGGCTATGACCCCTTGGTTCAAGAGATCTTCAAGCCCGAGGTCTTCTACTTCTTCGGGTTCAAGGCGATAAAGGTCGACGTGAAACAGGGTAATCCTTCCTGGATATTCGTTTATCAAGGCAAAAGTAGGGCTTGAGATGTAATAATCTTCAGGCACGCCTAAGCCTTGGGCTAGGCCCTGGATGAAGGTGGTCTTTCCCGCCCCAAGGTTCCCTTCAAGCAAGATGACCTCTCCAGGCTCAAGGCTTTGGGCTATCTCTCGGGCCAGGGCTTGGGTCTCTTCGGGGCTCTTGGTCTCAACGATTTTCATAGCGCTTTTGGAAGAGGAGTTTTTTGATGACCAGCGGCACCTTTTCCGCCAATTCCGAGGCAGTATAACCCCAAGGCCCTTTCTCCGCGGCCAAGATGTCCCCGGCCATGCCGTGCAAAAAGACTCCTAGACAGGAGGCCTCAAAGGGGTCGTATCCCTGGGCCAGGAAGGCGGCAATAAGGCCGGAGAGCACGTCTCCCATGCCCCCGCTGGCCATACCGGGGTTTCCGGTACTGTTTATGGCCTCTCTCCCATCAGGAGAGACGATCACTGTAGCGGCCCCTTTCAGGACTACCACGGCGTTGGCCTCCTTAGCCGCCACCCTTGCGGCCTCCAGACGATCGGCCTGGATCTTGTCTTTGGTGGTCTGCAAAAGCCGAGCCATTTCTCCGGGGTGAGGGGTAAGGATACGGGGCATCTGGGCCCGACGGACATGGAAGATCTGGCCGGAGATGGCGGTCAAGGCATCGGCATCGACCACCATAGGTAGAGGTAATTCGGCGATAGTCCGCTGGATAAAGGCCAAGGTCTCCGGGGCCAGCCCTACCCCGGGGCCGAGGAGGGCCGCCTTTTTCCCTTCACTCAATTCAGAGACGACCTCAAAGGCCTCGGCCGAGAGACTGCCCTCCTTGGTTTCATAAGGGACAGGGGCGGTCATGGCCTCGATCAGGGTGGTCTCAAAGATGGGGTCAAGGCTCTTGGGGCAGACCAGGGTGACCAATCCGGCTCCGCCGCGCAGGGCCCCTTGGGCCGCCAGAATGCCTGCCCCAGTCTTTCCGGTAGACCCGGCAATGACCAGGACGTGACCGTAGGTGCCCTTATGGGTATCTGGTCTTCGGGGTACAAGAAGGTTTCGGGCCCAGTCTAAGGTAAGCCATTCTCTCTTAGGCCCTCGTTCTTCAATTACACTTCGGGGCATGGAGATATCTACTATTTCTAATTCGCCGACATATTCCCGACCGGGATAGACCACTTGGCCTACCTTGGGCAGGGCCATGGTAGCGGTGAGGGTGGCTTTGACCGCTACACCTAAAGGCCTTCCGGTATCTGCCGAGAGCCCAGAAGGGATATCCACTGCCACGACAGGCTTTCCAGATTTGTTGATCTCTTCGATTACCTGGGCAAAGAGTCCGCTTACCTGACGCTTAAGCCCGGTGCCAAAGATGGCGTCTACGACCAGACCACAGGCCTCAAGCACCCGTGAAAACTCAGGGAGATTTTTCTCGGTAAGTTGAGCTAAAGGGAGATAGATCCGTTGGGCGATACAAAAGTTGAGCAAGGCCTCGCCTTTGAATTTCTCCGGTGGGGCCAGGAGAACGATCTGCACAGGTACACCCTTTTGGGCTAGATGTCTGGCCACGACAAAGCCATCTCCACCGTTGTTCCCCGGGCCGCAAACGACAAGGACTCCTTTTTTGGCTTCTTCTCTGAAACGAGACCAGATGATTTCGGCTACTCCACGCCCGGCGTTTTCCATAAGGATCTCGCCGGCAATACCCAGTTCCTCAATAGTGTAACGATCAAGGGTTTGCATCTCTTGGGCATAGACTAGTTTCATAGCGGTTCTCCTTCGATAATGACTACGGCAACAGCCTGATTTTTTTCATGAGAGAGGGAGAGATGGCTTGAGACTCCCCCCAGGTCCTGAAAACGCCTCTTGGCTCGACCATGAAAGACCAGATAGGGTTTGCCTGAACGGTGGTGGCAAATCTCCATTTCCCGCCAGGACACCCCTCGAAGCCCGGTCCCCAAGGCCTTTGAAGCTGCTTCTTTGGCTGCAAAGGCCGCGGCCAAAAAAGGGATTGGATCAGACCGACGGAAGGCAAAGGTCGCCTCATAAGGAGTATAGATGCGATTTAAAAAGCGCTTTCCATAATGGTTTAAAAGATATCGAATACGATTTATCTCCACCAGATCTATCCCAAGCCCCAAGATCATGACTTTTCTTTTACCCGAGGGATAAAGAGAAAAAAAGAGAAAACAGAGACAAAATATGCTTTTGAGTTTTTTGCCAAGGGAAGGCTCCTATTCGTATTATAAACTTTTTACTCGATTTTACGGAATTTTTTGGCTTATCATAAATTAAAAAGCCAAGGGGGTTGGATATGTTTTTCGGAGGCATGTCATTTGATCCCTTTTCTATGTTTCAACAAGAAAGCGATGTTTGGAGTAGTTTGGCTGAGGGTGCGGTCAAAGGAATTCTGAGTTTTTTTGTTTCCGGTAAGAGGTCTAAGTCTAATGCCGCGGAGATCAGTCCTCAGGGGATGCAGGTACTTCAACAAATTTTGGCGGAAACCCAGATGTCTGGCCCGCAATTGCCGGAAGTCGTTATTCAAAAGGCCCTGGCCTTCGGCCTACCCCAGGAAGAGGCCCAACTGATAGCAGCCTCCTACGCCTTTCAGATGTTGAGGTTTTCCACCATCGGTATGGTGGTTCAACAGGCCTTTTTCCAAGAGGTAATGACCGGGTTTCCGGCCGAACAAACGGTATCTAATATTTCTATGCAAAAGGGACTGCCACCGCATGAGATTCAAATGGCCACACAGATGGTCACCATGGCCAAGGCCAGGCGGCCATTTATCAGGCAGGCCCTGCATCAAATTCTGTCCTGGTCTCAAAATCAGCCCCTTACCCCGATGCAGGTTTATCAACAGGCCCTTCAGTTAGGATTGATGCCGGTAGAGGCCTTTTTTGTGGCTGGAGTGATGGAAATGCTCCTTTGATTCATTCCATGAGGGGAACGAACTCGAAGCGTTCTACATCGACGAGACCCTGATCGGTAATCTTCAAGTAAGGGATCACCGGAAGGGCTAGAAAAGAAAGACTCATAAAAGGTTCTGGTAACAAACACCCTAAGGCCTTGGCAGCTTGATGTAAATCTTTAAGGCGTTTGGCCACCTCGTTAGCGGGAAGAGTGCTCATGAGTCCGGCCACTGGTAACGGAAGGGAGGCCATAATTTGTCCTTTGTTAACCACTACTT
>CAZKEG010000166.1:0-3668 GCA_964551715.1 uncultured Thermodesulfobacteriota bacterium | reverse complement strand
TGAATTTTAACCGGGACGGTACCATCACCCTGGACGAAGAAACCTTTTCACAGGCCATTGCTGATAATCCCGAGGGGGTTAAGACCCTCCTTGTCGGAGATGAAGACAGCGGCCTTGAGGGTATTGCTGAAAAGATCAATGACACCCTCCAAAGATATATAGGAGCTAATGGCCTCATCGCCATCGAACAAAAAGGAGCCCAAGGTCGCATCGATCGTCTCGAAACGGATATTGAACAGGCAGAAAAGCGAGTAGAGATCTATATCGACACCCTTCAAAAGCAATTTAGGGCCCTTGATGAATATCTTAATTCTTTAAACGAATTATCAAATTATTTAGATCTACAATTCAAGAGCATAATGGGCTTAACCGAACAGACATAACAGAATTAATTTAGTTCAGGGAAGAACATGAAAACAAGGAGGTTTACATGTACGGCGCAGTAGTTAATGCTTATCGAAAAACTTCTCTTTCTGTTATTCAAGAGCCAGAAAAAGCTGTTAAACTCCTTTTTGAAGGCGCTATAAAAGAACTAAAATTAGCCAAAGAGCATATCAATGAACCACTAAAATTAAGTAAACATATTGGAAAATCTATTGCTATTATTGGTGAATTACAAGCTGGACTTAATTTTGAAAAAGGAGGAGAAGCTGCCGAATTTTTAAACGGTCTTTATAGCGGTATTATTCGTGAATTATCAAAGGTAAAAGGAGAAGATGAATTAAAAATTATTGAACTAAGTATCAAATATTTATCAGAACTCAAGAAGATCTGGGAAGAATATGTCTTAAACTCACCCAATAACCAAGAAACCTTGAACAACAACTCTTCTAAAAGTCTAAAAGCCGTAATTTAGGCTTGTCATAATTCTGTCTTTCTGGGAAAGAGAGATGACTAAGTTAAATCTTTTAAATTTAATTGACGAATTTGCCGTTGAACAAGAGAAGGATCTTTCGTTTTTTGAGAAGCTTGACCAGGAACAATTAATTTCCACCAAGGTCATGGAACATGTCTTAAAGCGTCTCTACGTGCGGAAAAAGTTTCTGGCCCAATTCCGTTCCTTAAAACCCCTTCCTTTGGCCGAAGGAGAAAAAGAGGTCTTGTTAGAGAGGATCAACCAGATCCTCGAACAGGAAGAAAAGATCAAAGAAATTTTGCAACAAATTCTCCGGTACTTAAAGGAAAAACAGGCAAACCTCCAAAAGAGTCGTCAGGCCCTTAAGGCTTATCAGGCCTCACGAAAGGTACTCCCCTTTGATCGTTCACGTAGGTAGGGCTCGTAAGGAAAGGTCCACAAAGAGAAAACCGATGCGCACTTTGGTCCGGGAAGGGACTAGGCCGCCTCGGCTTTCTTCCTCTAGAATACGGAGGATCTTCTCCTTGGCCTCTTTGCTGACCGAAATCCCCTCTCTCTCAAGCCGCCAGAGGACTTGTTCAAGTTCTTTTTCTATCGGTCTCAGCCTTTCCCAATAACCGGTAAAGAAACGGATATCTCCGGCATAACCCAAGGTATAGAGATAATTGAAGACTACAATGATCCCCGGTCTTTTCCAGACAAGCTCTCGATCAAAGACTTCTTTGTAGATACGGGCATAGAGGAGATTCTTACGTACCCCAGCCCAATGGACCAGGATCAAAAAACGTCTACTTAGGGAAAGAAGCCGATCAATAGAATCCAAGTGATGGATGATGGGAGACATGGAGACGAAGACCGTATCAAAGGTCTCTTTGGTCTCGAATTTAAACCAATCTCCAAGGATAATCCGGATGTTGGAGACCCCGGCCTCTCTGGCCTTTTTCCGGCATTTCTCGATCATCTTCGGAGAAATATCAAGGGCCACCACTTCTTTGACCAGGGGGGCGAATTGAAGGGCATAATTCCCAGGGCCGCAACAGACGTCAAAGACTCGGAGCTTCGGTCCCAAGGCCCCGCGAATTTTCATGGTCTCGATGATCTCTTCGACCATTTGTCGGTAAAAGCTTGAGGCCTCAAGGTCATCATAGGTCTCAGCCACCCGATTCCAAAATTCCGGGCTAGTGAAACGGGCATCTTCTTTTCCACCAATGCTGGCCGCGTATTCTCTCCAAAACTCAGGGGTTAGCGGATCTTTTTTCATCTTCTTTGATCACGTTTTTATAAATGGCATCTAGGATACCATTGACAAAGGCGGCTGATTCTTCTGAACCAAAGGCCTTGGCCAGCTCCACGGCTTCGTTGATAGAGACCCTAGGCGGGATGTCCGGGCGATGGAATAGTTCGTAGGCGGCCAGGCGGAGGATGTTTCGATCAATGGCTGACATACGCTCCAGACGCCAATTTTTGGAAAACCGTTCGATCCAGGCATCTAGTTCTTCCTGATAAAGGGCCACTCCTTTTACCAACTCTTTGGCAAACTCAATGGCCTTGGGTGAAGGCTTGAAATAACCTTCATAGGTCTCAAAGGCCTCGGAGAGTGGCACGCCAGCCACGTCCGCCTGGTAAAGGATCTGAACGGCGATCTCTCGTCCGCGTCGCCGGGCACCCATGTTAGATCTTTCTAAGGAGGTTTACCATTTCGATGGCCGCTAGGGCGGCGTTAAAACCCTTGTTACCGGCCTTGGTCCCAGCACGTTCGATGGCCTGTTCGATGGTATCGGTGGTGAGCACCCCAAAGGAGACCGGCACCTCACTTTCAAGCATCACCTGGGCGATGCCCTTACTGGCCTCTGCGGCCACGTAGTCAAAATGAGGGGTAGCCCCCCGAATGATGGCCCCGAGGCAGATCACGGCATCGAACTTGCCAGACTTGGCCATCTTCTTGGCCACCAACGGGATCTCAAAGGACCCCGGCACCCAGGCCACCGTCACTTGGTCAAGATCCACTCCATGACGCGAAAGGGCATCCAAGGCCCCATCAAGGAGTTTCTGGCTGATGAAACTATTAAACCGCCCAACTACTATACCAAATTTAAGCCCTTCTCCTCGAAAGTCTCCTTCTAAAACGCGTATGCCCATCTTTACCTCCAAAATGGTCCTGACTAATGATCAAAGATCGAGAGGAGATGTCCCATCTTATCCCGCTTACACTTAAGATAATGATAATTTTCCCGATGAGGCCGGATCTCGATCGGCACCCGTTCGGTGATCTCAAGCCCGTAGCCAGCCAGACCGATGATCTTCTTCGGATTATTGGTCATGAGTCGCATCTTTCTCACCCCGAGGTCACGCAGGATCTGGGCCCCGATACCATAGTCTCGAAGGTCTGGCTTAAACCCCAAGGCCTCGTTGGCTTCTACCGTATCTTTCCCGTGGTCTTGTAAGACGTAGGCCTTAAGCTTGTTTAGGAGCCCGATACCACGGCCCTCCTGACGCAGATAAAGAAGTACCCCCCTGCCTTCTTCTCCGATCATCTCAAGGGCCCTGATGAGTTGCGGACCGCAATCGCACCGCAGGGAACCAAACACGTCTCCGGTAAGACACTCAGAGTGTACCCGAACCAGGATGGGTTCATCGGTGACCTCGCCCATGACCAGAGCCACGTGGGTAAAGGGATCAACCAGATTGGTATAGGCGTAGAGCTTAAACTCCCCCCAAAGGGTGGGGAGCCTGGTCTCGACCTCCCGTTTGACCAAGCTCTCGTTACGCAGACGATAGGCAATGAGATCCCGGATGGTGATGATCTTGAGCC
>CAZKEG010000165.1:0-3671 GCA_964551715.1 uncultured Thermodesulfobacteriota bacterium | reverse complement strand
GCATACAATTCTGTCCGGACGATCCTCGGGTGATTTCTTCAGCCTTGGGGAATGCCTTTTCCAGGGGGGCGGAGTTGGTCTTGACCACCGGTGGGATGTCGGTTGACCCTGATGATGTGACCCGTTTTGCCGTAGCTGAATTCGGGGCGGAGATCGTGGCCTACGGTAGCCCGGTGCTCCCCGGGGCCATGTTTTTGGTGGCCTACTACGAGGGTCGGCCCATCCTGGGGGTGCCGGCCTGTGGGATGTATTTTCGAACCACAGTGCTTGATCTGATCCTACCGCGGGTCATCTGCGGGGAGCGGATCACCCGTCATGATATTGCTGCCTTAGGGCATGGGGGTTTTTGCCTCAGTTGCCCAGAATGTCGCTTCCCCCTTTGTCCCTTCGGACGCGGATAACAGGTGTATTAGTGGACCATTAGAGAATCAACCTTTTATACCAAATGCAATTTCCGAGATTGGAATAGCTCGAAATCATGTCGGTCAAGAAATTCAGGGAAATAAACCTTTATCATTCAAACTTATCCGAGAATTTGGGTAGTTACCAATCTTAAATTTGACAGTCTTTTAAAAATAGCCTATCTTGCAAAAGATTGAAATTTTAGGATATTTTGCCCCCGAAAAAGGAGAAGTAATATGCGGCAAATTTCATCTCCAGCCACGTTTAAAGATAGTTATATCGCTGAAGTCAAGGAAGAACTTGCCAGGGAAGGAATACAGATTTTCAGAGTAAGGAAACCGATTATCGGTAGAAGATCAAGGAAACTTAAGGCTCCAAAGCACATCAAAGTTATCCTCCGCGAGGCTATTTTGGAACTCTTAAAAGAAAAGAAAACACCTACTTATAAAGAAATCAAACAAAAAGCCCTTGAAATATACAAATCAAAGAAGCGACAAGAAGAATTTCTAATAGACAAATATTATGGTCTATGGAAAATCGAAGATGAAAAACTAGTACATGAAATTGCTTTAGATGAAGAGATTTATTATGAATCTTGATATTAAACGGTTTTATGGTCGGAAGATTCTAGTAGATAGTAATGCCTTTATTTACTTTCTTACCGGTCAAAGTCCTCTAGTTAAAAAATTTTTTCGCGCTTCTCTAGAAAGGAACCTAAAACTTCTTATCACTGTAAGGATACTCGATGAAGTGCTCTTTAAAATGTGTCTTTTGTTAGCCAAGAAACGATATGGATTCACAAAAGATACGCTGATCAAGCTAAAAAAGAATCCGCACCTGATAGTAGAACTATCTGAGGATTGCCAAAAGATTATCGAAATTTGTAAAGTTTTCAAATTTTCAGTATTTGATTTTACCTTCAAGGATTTGCAGAAAATACCAAATATAATGCATGGTTACGGACTAATCGGTAATGATGCCTTGATAGTTGGTTTAATGCATAAAATGAATTTGAGATATCTTCTTTCCGCAGACAAAGATTTTGATACCGTTCCATGGATTAGGAGGATAGATCCCCTGAATAAAGGGAAAATAACTCAGAGATAGCCTCAGTCTCTACGAGGCCAGTGATGACAGAATAGAAAGCAGTGAACAGTAAATTTCTAAGTTTCGAATGAAAAAACCGACATTCTATGATAAAAATTTACAATTGGCCGATCTAAAATTAGTGTATGCTTTAAATAACAAAACTTAAAGGTCTGCCTATGTTTATCTTAGCCCATTTTTTAAAGGCCTTAGCCGCGGTACTGGATATAGCCCTTTCCCTTTACATGTGGATCATCATCATTCGGGCTTTGCTTTCCTGGGTCAACCCTGACCCATACAACCCCATCGTGCGTTTCCTATACGGAATTACCGAACCGGTGCTTTATCGTTTGCGTCGGGTCATTCCACCCATTGGGGGGATCGATTTATCGCCTATGGTGGCCATCCTAGCCATCATTTTTCTCAAACAATTTTTGATCCCGGTACTTTACGACTTAGCCTATAGCCTGAGGTGACCATGGCCCTTACCCCTTTAGAGATACAAGAAAAGAGTTTTTCTTCAGCCCTTTTTGGCTATAGCAAGGACGAGGTCGAACAATTCCTGGAAGAAGTGGCCGAGTCACTTAAGGAACTCCAGCGGGAAAACAACGCCCTAAAAGACGAAGTGGCCAAGTTGCAAAAAGAGCTCGAGAATCTTCAAAGTCAGGAACGCACCATCCGGGAGGCCATCCTAAAGGCCGAGAAGTTTTCCGAGACCTTGCGTGAGCAGGCGGAACAAGAGGCCAAGCTCATCGTCTCGCGGGCTGAGGAAGAGGCCAAACGCCTACTCAACGAGGCTGAGGAGAAGAGGCGTTCCATCCTGGCTGAGATCGAAAACCTCAAACAGGAACGGGAACGATTAATCCTTGAACTTCGTTCCATGCTTGCCTCCTGGCAGGAACACCTGGAGAAATCGCTGGCTTCCAAGTAGATTTCCTTAAGGATCGTTCAGTCTAGGAGGACAATGCTTAAGCGTTATAAAGAAGGACTCCTTCTGCAGGTTTATGTTCAGCCCAAGGCCAAAAAGGACGAGATAGTAGGGCTCCATGGTGAGGCCCTGAAGATTCGTCTCACTGCCCCGCCGGTGGAAGGGAAGGCCAACGAGGCCCTGAGGAAATTTTTGGCCAAGCTCTTAAAAATTCCCAAATCAGCGGTAAAAATTGTAAGCGGAACAACCTCAAGGCAAAAGGGTGTCTATCTAGAGGGGCTTGATTTAGAAACAGTTTATAAGAGGTTGGGGCTTAAATGAGGCTTTCGGTAAAAGAGGCCGTCCTCTTTGATATGGATGGGGTAGTGGTTGACAGCATGCCCTGGCATGTCCAGGCCTGGCGGGAGGCCTTTCGGGTCTTTGGCCTGGATATCCCAGAGGAGACCTTATATCTCCACGAAGGGGCCATCGAGGTAGAGACCTCCCGCAAAATCTTTGAGGATCAGGGGGTTACTCCTACCCCTGAGCTCTTTGAAAGGGTGCTTGCCCTTCAGCGTCGGATCTTTACCGAAAAGTACCGACACCTAGTCAGGCCTTTCCCGGAGATACCGGATCTCTTGCGCGATCTTCGCTTGGAAGGGAGAAAACTGGCCCTGGTGACCAGTTCTCATCGTCAGATCTTAGAGGAAATATTACCAAAGGGGCTCCTTGGTTTGTTTCACTTCGTCCTTACCGGCGACCAGGTCCGCCGCCGGAAACCCCATCCCGAGCCCTATCTCAAGGCGGCGGAGAGTCTCGGTGTGGCCAGAGAGAAGGCCCTGGCCGTAGAAAATGCCCCGGCCGGGATCAAGGCGGCCAAAGGGGCCGGGCTTTTTTGCGTGGCTCTCACCACCACCCTCTCTCCTGAACATTTGAAAGAGGCTGACCTGGTTGTCCCTGATCATAAAAATCTCTACCGCCTGCTCACCCAAAATGGTCACCTTAGCTGAGGCCCCGGCTTATTTTTCTCGATATCGGGAGATAATTCCCGACTTTGAAGGATTCCTCGATCATCTTAGGCGAGATCTACCCCTTTATTTTCGATTAAATACCCTCAAGTGCCGAGATCCGGAATTGGTCATCAAAGGCCTGGAACGCCAAGGGGCTAAGGTCTATTCCGTACCCCAGATCCCCCATTTTTACCGTGTAGAACCCCGAAATTTCCCCTTGGGGAACACCGAAGAATACTACCTGGGCTATATCTATCCCATGACCC
>CAZKEG010000164.1:0-3671 GCA_964551715.1 uncultured Thermodesulfobacteriota bacterium | reverse complement strand
GTTAGCTTGCGGAGGTGTTTGCCGGCTTCGGCTTCATAGCCCATCTTGAGGACCAGATTGGGAATGATCGAACAGAGATTGGCGTTGCCGCAGCGTTCGCCAAAGCCGTTGATCGTCCCTTGGACTTGGGTAACTCCTTCAAGGACGGCCAGTAGAGAATTGGCCACCGCACACTCAGAGTCATTGTGGGCATGAATACCCAAGCTAATCTTTTTTCCCAAACGTTTCTGGACCTCACGGATTATCTCTACGATCTCGTGGGGCAAGGTCCCGCCATTGGTATCACAAAGGACCAAACAATCCGCCCCCCCTTTTACGGCCCTTTTAAGGGTCTCCACCGCATAGTCTGGATTGTCTTTGAAGCCGTCGAAAAAGTGCTCGGCATCATAGAAAAGCCTTTCACAGTGAGGCCGAAGATAGGCCAAAGAGGCCTCGATGATCTCCAAATTGTGTTCAAGGGTGGTGCGTAAGGCCTCTTTGACGTGTACATCCCAGCTCTTACCGAAAATGGTGATCACTGGAGTGCGCGCCTCGATTAGGGCGGCGAGATTGGGGTCTTCTTCCGGCTTGTGACGGGGATGGTGGGTACTTCCAAAGGCGGCTATCCTGGCGTGTTTCAACTTATAATCCTTGATCTCCCGGAAAAAGCGTGCATCCTTGGGGTTTGAGCCCGGCCACCCCCCTTCGATATAATCAATACCAAGTTCGTCAAGCTTAAGGGCTACTTGAAGCTTGTCTTCCACCGAGAGGTTAAAATCCTCGGCCTGGGTCCCGTCTCTCAGAGTAGTGTCATAAAATTCTACCTTTTTGGTCATGGTCACCACCTAATTTTCAAATTCTTAAAATTACTCCTCCTTTGCCGGGCCCTCGAGGCCAAAGGCCTCATGCAAAGCCCGTACGGCGAGCTCGGTGTATTTCTCATCGATCACACAGGAAATCTTGATCTCCGAAGTAGAGATCATCTGAATATTAATCCCGTGTTCAGCCAAGACCTTAAACATCTTAGCGGCCACTCCAGGGTGGGCCCGCATCCCCGCCCCTACAATGGAGACCTTGGCAATGTCTTCTGCCCCCTCGATCTCTTCAATCCCCAGCTCGTCTACTACGTTTTTGACCACTTCCAGGGCCTTTTGATAATCAAGCTTGGGCACGGTAAAAGTCATGTCAGCCTTACCATCCGGACGGCTGGTTTGGATGATCATATCGACCACGATCCCGGCCTCGGCTATGGGACCAAAGATCTTGGCCGCCACCCCGGGCCTGTCTGGAACTCCATGAAGGGTAATCCGCGCCTCATTGCGGTTATAAGTCACTCCCGAAACTAAGACCTTTTCCATGGATTCATCCTCCTGAACCACCATGGTCCCTGGTTCGGTGCCAAAACTTGACCGTACATGGACCGGCACCTTGTAGATCTTGGCAAATTCTACCGAACGAATCTCCAGGACTTTGGCCCCCATGCTTGCCAACTCGAGCATCTCCTCGTAAGAGATGCGATCGATCTTCCGGGCCTTGGGTACGATCCGCGGGTCAGCGGTGTAGACTCCATCAACATCGGTAAATATCTCGCAGATATCGGCCCCTAAGGCCGCGGCCAAGGCCACGGCGGTGGTGTCCGAGCCTCCGCGACCAAGGGTGGTAATATCTCCCTCTTCGGTCACCCCTTGGAAGCCAGCCACTACGACTACCCTTCCCTGACAGAGGTCTTCCTTGATCTTCTCTATCTCTATGCCTTGAATACGGGCCTTACCAAATAAGGCATCGGTCTTGATTGGGATCTGAAAGGCCACATAGGCCTTGGCCGGGTAACCGATATGATTAAGGGCTATGGCCAAAAGGGCCGCAGAAACCTGTTCCCCGGTAGAGACCAACATATCAAGTTCCCGCGGGCTTGGCTTAGGAGAAATCTTGTGGGCCAGATCGAGCAAACGATCCGTTTCTCCGGACATGGCCGAGACCACAACCACCACATCATGCCCTTCATCACGATACCGAGCAATTCTCCCGGCTACACAGCGAATACGATTTAAATCTCCAACCGAAGTACCCCCGTATTTTTGGACCACTAACATCTCTAATCCTCCCTTTTACCACCCCAGATCGGATCTTCGCCAAAGTGAAGGAACCACCATTCTTCGGCATCGGCCCCTCGATCATTAGGCGCCAAGGTGATGCGATAATGTTCACAATATTCCATGAGGAGCTCGTAGGCCTCGTTCAACCTCTGCATCTGTTCTTGATCCCCAGCACGGTCAGGATGCCATTTGGAAGCAAGCTTGTGATATCGGTCTCTGATCTCCGCGCGAGAGGTCTCTCGCGGAAGGCCCATCAACTTTCGGGCTTCTTCTAATCTCTTCCATTTATTTCGTGACATAAAAATTACCCCGTTAAAAGGCGATTGGTGATCTGATAGGTCAAAAATCTCTAAAATTTGATCCTTTACTTTACCAATTCTTGGCTTAAGGGCAATCAAAGACCTGGATCTCCTAGTCGGAATTTGATAATAAATGCCGTCAAGTTTGGAGGGGGATAAGTGGCCCGAATAACACCCAGATTAATCTTTATTTTAGGGCTTATTTTATCCGGTTGTGCTGCCACTGGGCCTAGGGCCTTAAAATCCACGCGGATCAACTACAACCTGGCCCTTCAACAATCTTGTAACGAACAGATGCTCTTAAATCTGGTGCGCCTCCGCTACCGAGACAATCCTGTGTTTCTGGAAGTAAACAGCATCTCTACCCAATACTCCCTTGGTGGTTCTATAAACGCTGGGGCCTCCATCAAAGAGGCTGAGCCGGATTCTTATTCCGCCGGCCTAAACCTTTCCTATGCCGAAAAACCCACCCTCACTTATATTCCCCTTCAGGGAGAAAAATTTGTCGAACGCCTCTTCTCCCCTATTCCAGTCGAACACCTGATCCTGCTTTATCATTCGGGTTGGAATGTGGCCCGCATCTTTCGTCTTTGTGTCCAACAGTTGAACGAACTCCAAAACGCCCCCAGCGCCTCTGGGCCGACACCGGAATTCAAACCGGAATTTGAAGACTTTTACCGCGCCACCCAGCTCTTAAGGTTTTTACAACAGAAAAGGCTCCTGGACTTTGTCTATCGCCCGGGAGAATCACCGACACCCGGCATGTATCTCGATGAGAAGGCCCAAGGCCTACCGGAGACAGCAGAACTCTTACGGCTCTTGGGTCTTAAACCGGGTCGGAATTTCTATCCACTGACCACCGATCTCACCACTAAAAACGTTTATTCTCTAAGAGTAGAAACCAGGGCCTTGATCGGGGTCCTGTTCTATCTTTCCCATGGGGTCGAAGTACCACCAGAAGACGAGGCCGCTGGTAAAGTTACGGTCACCAAGACCCAAGAAGGCAAACGTTTTGCCTGGTCCTCCATGTTGAAGGACCTCTTTACCGTAAAGGTGAGCCCTTCCTTCCCTTACGGGGCGGCGGTGGCCGTGCACTACCGAGGGAAATGGTTTTATATCGATGATGCGGATCTAGAGAGTAAATCCACCTTTATGTTCCTCAACCAGCTCTTTGCCTTAGAGGCTGGAAAGACCAAGAGCATCATGCCCATGCTCACCATCCCCATCGGTCAATAAATTAGACCCTCTCCAAATCATCGGGGATGGTCTCCATGGTGGCGAAGCGTGGTTCGTGAAG
>CAZKEG010000163.1:0-3684 GCA_964551715.1 uncultured Thermodesulfobacteriota bacterium | reverse complement strand
GTTGAGAAGATCAGACCTAGTTGGTTGATATTTCATGAGGGCTTTAGAAAACCTTGGCATACTCTCTTTTTAAAACGTATTATAGGTATAATTCTCTCTTCTATTGGTCTCACTTTATCTTTCCCACTAATTGTCTTAGTTGCCATTTTAATCAAAATAGACTCACCTGGGCCGGTGCTTTTTGTTCAAGAACGAGTAGGAAAAGACGGAAGAGTATTCAAACTCTATAAATTTCGTTCGATGAAGGTTGACGCCGAAAAGGACCGTCCTCAATGGGCGGCTAAAAATGACCCACGAGTAACAAGGGTGGGACGAATTATTAGAAAACTGCGCATCGATGAGATACCCCAGATGTGGAATGTCCTCAAAGGAGACATGTCTTTTGTCGGTCCCAGACCAGAAAGGCCGGTATTTGTAGAACAATTACGCCAAAAGATTCCTTTTTATGACCAACGTCATACTGTACAACCGGGAATTACCGGATGGGCCCAAATTTGTTATCCATACGGAGCTTCAGAAAAGGATGCCCTTGAAAAGCTAAAATATGATCTCTATTACATCAAATATATGTCCACTATGTTCGATATTTATATCATCTTTAAGACGATAAAAATAATCCTTTTTGGTGAAGGAGCGAGATAATGTGTGGGATTATTGGTTATATTGGTCATCGTTCGGTTATTCCGGTCTTATTAGAAGGCCTAAGGCGTTTAGAATATCGTGGTTATGACTCAGCAGGGATAGCGGTGATTAATAACGGCCAGCTCGACGTCATCAGGGCCTTGGGTAAACTGGTAAACCTCCAAGAACTCTTGGCCGACTATCCTGCCCGTCCTAAAGGAGTAGGCCTGGGACATACCCGTTGGGCCACTCATGGAGAGCCTTCGGAGATCAACGCCCATCCGCATCGGGACTGCAGGCAAGAATTGGTCGTCGTCCATAACGGCATTATCGAAAATTATCATTCTTTACGCCAAGAATTAGAGGCCAAAGGCCATATCTTTCGTTCTCAGACCGATACCGAGGTCTTGCCCCATCTCATCGAAGAGGCCTTAAAGGAGACCAATGATCTAGTTAAGGCCGTACGCCAAGCCCTTTCCCAGGTGATAGGGGCCTATGCCATGGGAGTGCTTTGGCTGAGGCGTCCGGAAATGTTGATCGCTGCCAGGAACCAGAGTCCTTTGGTCATAGGGCTTGGTGAGGGCGAAAACTTTATTGCTTCAGACATCCCGGCCCTCCTGCCTTGGACCAATCGAGTCCTCTTCTTGGATGATGGCGAGATGGCCGTACTCACCAAGGACAGTTGTCAACTCTTACATCTTGCTTCAGGAGAGAAAATCTTCAAGGAGCCGGTTACCATTCACTGGGATGCGGCTATGGCGGAAAAGGCCGGCTTTAAACACTTTATGCTCAAAGAGATCTATGAGCAGCCGCAAGCCATCCTCAACACCTTTAGGGGACGTCTTGATCCAGAGACCGGAGCAGTCGAGATTCCGGAAATCGACCTCAAACCGGAAGAAATTCAGAGTTTAAAGAAAATTTGTATCTTGGCCTGTGGCACTTCGTATCACGCCGGTCTGGTGGGTAAATACCTCTTTGAACGCTGGACCAAGATCCCGGTGGAAGTAGATTTGGGCTCTGAATTCCGGTACCGGGACTTTCTCCTTGACGAAAACTCCTTGGTCATTCCTATCTCACAATCTGGAGAGACCGCCGATACCTTAGCCAGTCTCCGCCGAGCTCGTGAAACCGGGGCCAAGGCCGTGGCTATTTGTAATGTATTGGGTAGCACCATCACCCGTGAGTCAGACGGGACTATCTATACCCATGCCGGGCCAGAGATCGGGGTGGCCTCTACCAAGGCCTTTACCAGCCAACTCACTGCTTTGCTCTTGCTGACCATTTATTTCGGGCGTATCCGGCAAACCTTACCCGCAAAAGAGGCCCAGCGTATAGCCAAGGCCCTGGTCCGCGTGCCACAACAGGTAGAACAGGTGATTGAAAAGACCCATTCGACGCTCAAAGACATCGCCTATGATTATCACCGCAAGAGACACTTTTTATACCTGGGACGAAACATCCTTTTTCCGGTGGCCTTAGAAGGGGCCTTAAAATTAAAGGAGATCTCCTACATCCACGCCGAGGGGTATGCCGCCGGTGAGATGAAGCATGGTCCCATCGCCCTTATCGATGAAGACATGCCGGTGGTGGTCCTGGCCCCTAAAAATCACCACGTCTACGAAAAGATGATCAGCAACATAGAAGAGGTCCGTTCACGCCGGGGAGAGGTATTAGCTTTTGGCACCAAGGGTGATCAATCTCTGGAGAAGATTTCCACCAAGACCGTAGGGCTTCCCGAATGCGAATGGGAGGTTTCACCCATAATTTATACGGTCCCCTTGCAACTTCTGGCTTATGAGGTAGCAGTAATCCGGGGCTGTGATGTGGATCAGCCGCGCAATTTGGCCAAAAGTGTGACGGTGGAGTGATCTATGGGTTTGATTCTGGTTACCGGCGGAGCGGGTTTTATCGGTTCCCATTTGGTAGAGAGATTTATTGAGCAAGGAGAAGAAGTCGTCGTCGTTGATGACTTCAATGATTATTATCCTCCCAAGCTCAAGTGGCGTAATATCAAACAAGTTCTTTCTCATCCGGCCTTTCACCTTGAGCAAGGAGATATACGGGATTTCCCTTTTTTAGAACGAATCTTTAAACGCTACCAAATAAAAGAAGTCATTCACCTTGCCGCTAGGGCTGGCGTCCGCCCCTCGGTCGAAGACCCAATCCTTTACGAAGAAGTAAACGGACTAGGGACGACTAATCTCTTAGAACTATGTCGCCGGTATGAAGTACCCAAATTTATCTACGGTGGCTCTTCTTCGGTCTACGGAGAATCAAGCAAGGTCCCTTTTTCCGAAAAAGATTGCTGTGACCGCCCGGTCTCCCCCTATGCGGCGACCAAACGGGCCAATGAACTCATTTGTCATGCCTATCACCATTTATTTGGGATCAAGGTCATCTCCTTACGGTTTTTTACCGTTTACGGTCCACGACAACGGCCAGAAATGGCCATTCATAAATTTACTCGTTTGATTGATCAGGGGAAGGAGATCCCGGTTTACGGCGATGGATCGTCGCGGCGTGACTATACTTACATCGACGATATTATCCAAGGAATAATGGCCGCGCATGAAAAAGATTTTGATTATGAGATCTTTAATTTAGGTGAATCACGAACTACAGATCTCTTGACCTTGATCCACCTGATCGAAGAAAATCTGGGCAAAAAGGCCAAAATTCGTTTCCTCCCCCCTCAACCTGGAGATGTAAGTGTTACTTATGCCGATATTTCCAAGGCCAAAAGGCTTCTCGGTTATAATCCTCGAGTGCCTATTGAAGAAGGAATCAAACGCTTTGTAGAGTGGTATAAAAAAGAGGCGCGAGATCTGGTCTAACGGAGGAAAGATGTTAGTCGTTCCAGCGATTGACCTAAAAGACCATCGGTGTGTCCGTCTCTATCAGGGAGATTACACCCGTGAAACCGTCTATAGTGAAAATCCAATACCCATTGCCCAAGAATTTGAAAAGAGTGGGGCCGAACTAATCCATATCATTGATCTCTCCGGCGCCAAAGAAGGACGAGCTGTGCATCGATCCTTGATCAAAGAGATAGTAAAGAGTATT
>CAZKEG010000162.1:0-3741 GCA_964551715.1 uncultured Thermodesulfobacteriota bacterium | reverse complement strand
GGAAGAAGTCAAACAGGTGGTACGGACCATCAGGACCAGGGAACATGAAAGCGATGTCTTTGCCACAGAGTTAAAGCGGAATATCTTTGCCCTGGATCTTGATGCCCTTTCTATCTATCACCTACTGCGGATGACCGAATTTATTTGCGATATTTCCGGGCGGACAGAAAATGCGGCGGATTTGATGCGGGCCATGATTGCCAAACCATAAGGCAAGGAGGGGCCTTGCCCCTCCCCTTCTCTAGGCCTTAACCCTCTTCTTTCTGGCCACAAGACCGACCAAGAAGAGACTACTTCCCACTAGGAGTAAAGTGGCTGGTTCAGGGGCAGCCTGAAGCCGAAAAGTACCTTCACCTTGACCCTTTAAAACGAGTTGACCATTTGCATCTGTATCCCAAAGTAGTTGGCCCCCCGGAGCAGCAGAGGTCAAGGCACTAAAAAGGAGTTCCTTGCCTACCAGTTCCTGAAGATCGTAGGAGTCGCTATCGAGATAAGGGGCGGTGGTATTATCGATGACCGAAATGATCTTCAGGGAAAAGCGAGACCGTATACTAGTGTAAAAGTTAGGAAAGGTCGGATCATAAGTAATACAACCATGACCGGATTCGAGCTCGGCCTCTAAGATCTGAATAGTATCGGTATCCATACCAAAGCCGGTATCATCCGTGGGATCAGAAGCAGTGCCGTTTTCATAAGTGTCTGGACTGGTGTCTAACCAGAGATAAAAATGGGCACCGGGATCATATTTGACATACATAGAAATATCCCCAGACAAGGGATCGATTGTAGATTGATAGATACTTCCTGTAAGCCCGGACCAGGTAAGGGTCAATTCCCAACTGCCAGAGACAGTGTCATCTGAGTCTTTGATTGCCTGATAGACCATGTCCTCATCATCAACGATGGCGTTTCGACCTAAATCTTGTAATTGTTGGACAATGGCATGTCCTCCCTCGGAGAAGGTGATGCCCGCGGTGAGATCGTTTAGGTCCGTAACATTAAAAGTAAGGTAGTGATAATCGTCTAGGTCAAATACGGCGAAACGACCGGTTTGGGTATCCTGGTCGATGGTATCGTGGTTTGTCCCTAAATCAAAAAACAGGTCCGAAATGGTGACCAAAACCGTTAGACCAGTACCCACCCATCCCAATAAAAAAACGACCAAAAACAGTACCCCTAGCCTTTTCATTTTTAAAACCCCCTGCAAAACTTTTTGGTTGTTATATAAGCAATTAAAATGCCAATTTAGATAGAAATAAATTTTGGAGATATTAGATGTAAAAGCTGATTTTAGAAATTAAATACAAAAATAATTTAATTTTTAGCTATTAAATGAATATAATATGAAAAATTTAGTAAATTGAATAATAGACAAAAGAAGGTGAGAAAAAAATTTCTCAAAAAGAAAGAAAAATTTTTTATAGAAGAAAAAATTTTCTCTTAATGGTGGGAAAAAATTTTCCCAAAAACTTTGTTTCCAGGCCGGAAAGCTTGACTGATCCTTGGCAAAAAGGGGTTTAGAGCTAAGATAGGGCCAACAAAAAAGAAAGGAGTGGTCATGTCCGGGATCATTCTTATCTGCGGGGCCTTGGGGGCGCTTTTACTGGGCTATCTCATTTATAGTCGTTTGGCCGTTAGTTGGTTTGGTCTTTCTGATGCAGATCCGACGCCTGCCCGCCGGAAAAATGACGGCTTAGACTATGTCCCGACCCCTCTTTCCGTACTCTTTGGTCATCACTTTGCCTCCATCGCCGGAGCCGGACCGATCATCGGGCCTATCCTGGCCGCTTCCTATGGTTGGTTGGGTATCCTCCTCTGGCTGGTCCTTGGGGCCATCTTTGTCGGGGGTATTCATGACATGGGGGCCATAGCCGCCTCCATCAAACATGAGGGGCGTTCCATCGGGGAAATCATCAAACGCTACGTAAGCCCTATGGGGCAAAAGATCTTCCTGGCCTTTGCCTGGGTGACCTTGGTTTTGGTCATTGCCGCCTTTGATGTCGTGGTGGCCAAGACCTTCATCGCCTCACCAGAAGTGGCCACGGCCTCGGGTCTCTTTCTGATTTTGGCCCTGGCCTTTGGATTCTTACGATATCACCTAAAAATGCCCCTCCTTCCCTTGACCTTTTTGGGCCTTTTGGGCCTGGCTGCAGCCCTTTGGCTCGGTTTTCAATATCCGATCAGGCTCCCGGAAACTACTTGGCGTTATATCTTATTTATCTATATCTTTTTAGCCGCGGTGACCCCGGTCTGGGCCTTGCTTCAACCTCGGGATTATCTAAACTCCTTTCTCCTTTATGGCCTCCTATTTGGTGGACTCATCGGGCTCTTCCTTAAGGCCCCTCAAATCCGGTTGCCGGCCTTTACCGGTTTTCAAAACGAATACGGCCCGCTTTTTCCCCTTCTCTTTGTCATCGCCTCTTGTGGGGCCATCTCCGGCTTTCATTCCCTGGTAGGCTCCGGGACCACGGCCAAACAATTAGATAAAGAGACCCATGCACGGGTGATCGGCTACGGAGGCATGCTCCTTGAGACCGTGCTCGGGTTGGTGGCCCTTATGTCTGTGGCTGGGCTTAGCCTTTCGGCCTATCACCAACTCTTGAAGACCAAGGGTCCCATCGCTGCCTTTGCCAAGGGGGTGGGTGGTTTTCTCACCGCCCTAGGACTTTCAGAAAAGACAGGTGTGGCCTTTGCCGCCCTGGCGGTCTCGGCCTTTGCCCTTACTTCGCTTGATACCGCGACCAGGGTGGCCCGTTTCGCCTTAGAGGAGCTTACAGAACAGACCCAGGCCAAAACCAGTCGCTTTTGGGCCACGGCGGTAAGTATCGGCGCCGCGGCGGCCCTGGCCCTTACTGGGACCTGGAAGGCCATTTGGCCTCTGATGGGTACAGCCAATCAACTCCTAGCCGCCTTAGCTCTTTTAGCGCTAACCGTCTGGCTAAAATCTACCGCCAAAAAGGCCTCCTTTGTGGCCTGGCCAACGCTCTTTATGTTTGCGGTTACCTTGACTGCCTTGATCATCCTATTTTTGAACAATATCCATGCCAAAAATTTTCTTTTGGCCTTTCTTTCTTTGGCCCTCTTGGTCCTGGCCCTTTACCTCTCCTTCTCTGGAGCCAGGGTCATTACTTATACTCCACGACGATCACCCCAGAGGAACTTATGAAGTTGGATCTGGAGGCGGACTGGTAGGCGATCTTCTAAAATCCATTGGGCCAATTTCTGCGGAGCCAATTCACTATAGACTGGGGATAACAAAACCTGGGTGTAGACCGGTAAGTAATGTCTTTTGATCACCGCCTTGGCCCAGAGATAGTCTTCTCGATCGGCGATAACAAACTTGATCTGGTCTTTAGAAGATAGATAGGCCAGGTTTTCCCAGCGCATAAATCGAGACATTCCTGAAGAAGGGGTCTTGAGGTCCATGATCTTGACCACTTCTTGCGGCACCCGATCAAGGAGAATGCTTCCGTTGGTCTCAAGGAGCACGGTGACCCCTTCTCGGAGAAATCTTTTCATCAGAGGGTAAACTCCTTCCTGGAGCAAAGGTTCTCCCCCGGTGATTTGGACCCAGGGGAGCCTCCCTTCGGCCTGCCATTTGTGAAGAATATCTTTGATATCTAGGTCAAACCCAGGTTCTTCTTTGGCGTATTTTGAATCACACCATCGACAAGCAAGATTACAACCGGCCAAACGGACGAAGAAGGTAGGAAGGCCCTGATGAACTCCCTCTCCTTGGAG
>CAZKEG010000161.1:2814-3745 GCA_964551715.1 uncultured Thermodesulfobacteriota bacterium | reverse complement strand
CGGGGGATTATTGGCACAGGAAACCAACCAAAACAGCAAAAATAGGAGACTAAGGCCTCTCATTAGATAACTTTGTTAAGAGAATATTCGATGATCCCCTGGGCCCCGGCGGCCATTAGTTTGGGAATCAATTCCCTTACCTTATTTTCGGAAACAACCGTCTCCACCGCAAACCAATCCGTCTGATAAAGGGGCGAGATGGTAGGGGCATGTAGACTAGGTAGCAATTTCACTACCCTATCCAGATTTTCTTTAGACACGTTCATCTTGAGACCAACCAAGTGATGAGCCCTTAGGGCCCCGTTTAGCATGACCGAGAGTTGTTCGATCTTGCTGCGTTTCCAAGGGTCTTCCCAGGCCTTTTCGTTGGCGATGAGCTGGGGATAGGTCTCCATCAATTCATGAATAATGACCAGACCATGGGCCCTGATGGTGCTTCCGGTCTCGGTCACTTCGACAATGGCATCCGCCAGGCCTTGAACTACTTTGGCCTCCGTGGCCCCCCAGGAAAACTCGACCTGGACGTTTATTCCCCTCTCCTTAAAATAACGCTTAGTAAAATTGACCAATTCCGTAGAAATCTTTTTCCCTTCGAGATCTTCGAGTTTTTTAATCTCCGAATTGGCCGGTACAGCAAGCACCCACCGGGCCGGGCGCTTACTTACCTTGGAATAGACCAGATCCGTGATGGTAACCACCTTAGAATTGTTTTCTAAAATCCAGTCTTTTCCCGTAATTCCACAGTCGAGAATACCTTGTTCTATGTAGCGGCTCATTTCCTGGGCGCGACAAATGGCACACTCGATCTCCGGGTCGTCGATGTCCGGAAAATAGCTTCGATGATGAACATTGATCCGCCAACCGGATTTTTCAAAGAGCTCGATGGTTGCCTTCTCCAAGCTTCCTTTAGGAATGCCAAGTTTTAGCTTAT
>CAZKEG010000161.1:0-2804 GCA_964551715.1 uncultured Thermodesulfobacteriota bacterium | reverse complement strand
TTCGCCCATAGACCACCTCTGGATCAAAGATTTTTTCTCCAACGACTTTTAATTCTCCATCATCTAAGCGGCGATAAAAACAACTCTTGTAGCCCTTATGGCAGGCAGCACCACCAAGTTGTTCTACCTTGATCAGGACGGTATCCAGATCACAATCAAGATAGATTTCCTTCACTAATTGAACGTGGCCAGAAGACTCGCCCTTAAGCCAGATTTTATTGCGAGTGCGGCTAAAATAATGGACCTTCCCAGTCTCAAGGGTCTTTTGCCAGGCCTCCTCGTTCATAAAGGCCAACATCAAGACTTCACCACTTTTCCAATCCTGAGCAATGACCGGGACCAAACCGCCCATCTTTTCAAAATTGAGGTGGATCATCCTTCTCTCCGGCGAATGATTTGTGGCTCGATATTTAAACTAAAAAATAAAAAATGACCAGGGTTAAGCCAAAATAAAAGGCCCGGGAAAGACCCGGGCCTAATGTTCCTGAAAACCGATAGACTTATTTCATTTCTTCAAAGTCAGCATCGATTACCTCGTCCTCACCGCCCTTCTTTTCACTGCCACCACCAGTGGAACCACCAGCCGCCCCAGCTCCACTGGCTCTGCCGGCCTGTGCTCCAGCCTGCTTGTAGGCCATTTCCGCCAGACGATAAGAGGCCTGAGTGAGTTCTTCTGAAGCCTTACGGATGGCGTTAATGTCATCACCCTCCATGGCCTTACGCAAGGCCTGAATCTTTTCTTGGATCTCGTTCTTGAGATCCGCCGGGACCTTGTCCGCCAAGTCAGAAAGCGACTTCTCCACCGAGTAGATCAGGCTATCAGCCTGGTTTCGGGCCTCGGTCAATTCTTTGCGCCGACGGTCCTCTTCGGCGTGCATCTCCGCCTCTTTGATCATCCTCTGGATCTCCTCCTCAGAGAGACCAGAGGATGGCTGGACCACGATGGACTGTTCTTTACCCGTAGCTAAGTCTTTGGCGGTAACGTGCAAGATACCGTCAGCGTCGATGTCAAAGGTGACCTCGATCTGTGGTACTCCACGCGGTGCCGGCGGAATACCGACCAACTCAAAGCGGGCGATACTCTTGTTGTCCTTGGCCATGGGTCGCTCGCCCTGAAGCACGTGGATGGTCACCGAGGTCTGATTGTCCGCTGCGGTGGTGAAGATCTGACTCTTCCTGGTAGGAATGGTAGTCCCCCGCGGGATGATTACCGTGAACACGCCACCCAAGGTCTCGATACCTAAGGAGAGCGGGGTAACGTCAAGGAGAAGGACATCTTTTACTTCTCCCTTGAGCACACCGGCCTGGATGGCCGCACCCATGGCCACCACTTCGTCAGGGTTCACTCCTTTGACCGGTTCCTTACCGAAGATCTCTTTTACCTTTTGCTGCACCCGCGGCATACGGGTCATACCACCGACGAGCAACACCTCATCGATGTCCTGCGGAGTGACCCCGGCGTCTTTCATGGCGATGCGACAGGGTTCCTCCAGGCGATCGATCAAGTCTTCTACCAGGCTTTCAAGTTTGGCCCGGGTGAGCTTCATCACCAGGTGTTTCGGACCGCTGGCGTCAGCGGTGATAAACGGAAGATTTATCTCGGTCTCGGTCACGGTAGAGAGTTCGATCTTGGCCTTTTCCGCTGCCTCTTTTAGACGCTGAAGGGCCATCCGATCCTGGCGTAGATCGATGCCGTGTTCCTTCTTGAACTCTTCAGCCACGTAATCCACGATGCGCATATCGAAGTCTTCACCGCCAAGGAAGGTATCACCTGAAGTGGCCTTCACCTCAAAGACACCTTCACCGATCTCAAGGATGGAGATATCAAAGGTCCCACCACCAAGGTCAAAGACCGCCACGGTACCTTCTTTCTTTTTGTCAAGCCCGTAAGCCAAACAAGCGGCGGTAGGCTCATTAATAATTCGAAGCACGTTTAGGCCAGCAATCCGTCCGGCGTCTTTGGTGGCCTGACGCTGCGTGTCGTCAAAATAGGCCGGTACGGTGATTACAGCTTCTTTTATTTCTTGGCCCAGATATTCCTGCGCATCTTCCTTGATCTTGCGCAGGATCATGGCCGAAATTTCAGGCGGGCTATACCTTTTGCCTCGAACCTCTACATGGGCATCGCCATTGGGGGCCTTGACGATCTTATAAGGCACCCGTTTGGCCCATTCCTGGACCACTGGGTCGTCAAACTTTCGCCCCATCAAACGCTTGATCCCAAAGATGGTGTTTTCGGCATTGGTGATGGCCTGACGCTTGGCAAGTTGCCCTACCAAGATCTCTCCGTTTTCCTGGAAGGCCACCACCGAAGGTGTAGTCCGTGCTCCTTCACGATTAGGGATGACCTTGGGCTCACCACCTTCGAAGACCGCCATGCAAGAGTTGGTGGTGCCGAGATCTATGCCTAAGGGTTTGATGTTTCTCTCACTCATCTTTTCTCCCTCCCTTTCTTCAATTTTGTTTCTCATCGGAAGGGGTTTCGCCTTCCGATGTCTTTTTCTCCGCTGGTTTTTTGGCTACGGAGACCAGGGCTGGTCTGATGACCCGGTCATGCAAGGTGTAACCCTTTTGGAAGGTACGCACAATGGTGCCTTCTGGATGTTCATGAGTCTCTTCTACAGCCAAGGCCTCATGGACCTCGGGGTGAAAATGATCTCCCAAAGCGGCCTCAAACTGCTTGAGGCCGAACTTTTCCAAAGTCTTGAGAAGGCCTTTCAAGGTTAATTCAATCCCCTCGATGAGGCTTTTTACGTCCTGGGATTGTTTGGCGGCTTCCAGGGCCCGTTCTAAATTATCGACAA
>CAZKEG010000160.1:0-3747 GCA_964551715.1 uncultured Thermodesulfobacteriota bacterium | reverse complement strand
AGGATAACCGCCCGCGGAGAGACCAAAAGGTCTAAGATCTCTTCCAAAGTCTTATTGATCAAGGTCACCGAGGTGATAATGGCCACAGTGGCCTGGGGTAGATAATCGACCATCTCTACTTCGGATAAGGCCTCGGCAAAACGTCCTTCGCTTCGTTCAAAGACCCATAATTCCTGAACCTTGCCTTGGAGGCGTTTGACCAAGGGCTCGAAAAAACCCACCATGGCCACCTTGTCTTCTGGGCCGGGTTTGAGCAGGGAAAGGGGATCACCCAGGAGAAAATCCTCCCGCGGGTTATTCAGCACGGCATTGATGGTAGCTAACCCCACGGCCACTTCGATGGGATTAGGAGAGAGGAAGTTCTTGGCCAAAAGATCAGCCGGCCTGTCGTGAAAAGAGACTTCAGGCGGGAGGATATTACAGCCGGCCTTTTCTTCTAAAGGGGTATAGGCCAAACCCACCGAGCCGTTGTCCAAGGCCACCGCCGTATAACCTAGCCCGATACGTACATCCACCGCCCGGCGTCCCCGCCCACGCGAGAGCGCCTTCTCTAATAGGCGTTCGTAGATGGTCATCTCTTTATAAGCCCACAACTCCCTAATTTTTCGTATTCCAAGGCCTTTTCCACCACTTTGTCTGCGATTTCAGCAAAAATCTTCCCCACCTCGCTCTCGGTATCAAGGGCTGCCGGTTTGCCCATATCCCCGCTCTTGCTCACCGTGGGATCAAGGGGAACCTTTCCCAGGAAAGGCACCCTCATATCACGGGCCAGTTTTTCTCCTCCACCCTCACCAAAGACCGGGACCTCCTGGTCCCCGGCCTTAAAATAGGCCATATTTTCTATGATCCCGATGATGCGAATCTTCAGTTCCTGGAACATATTGATCGAACGGGCGACATCGGAGACGGAGAGCTTCTGCGGAGTGGTGACCATCACCACACCGCGGATGGGAAATTCTTGGGCCACGGTCAGAGGGGCATCCCCGGTCCCAGGGGGGAGATCGATGATCAGGAAATCAAGCACCCCCCAGTCGATGACTTCCGCCAACTCGGAAAGGGCCCGGTGAACCAAAGGCCCACGCCAAATAATAGGTTGACCTTCGGGGGCCAGAAAACCAAAAGACATGACTTTGATCCCCCAGCGTTCTAAGGGGATAAGCATCTGGTCCCGACTAAAGGGCCTTTCTCCCTCAAGCCCCATCAAGATATGGACATTAGGGCCGTAGATATCGGCATCGAGGATGCCGACCTTATAGCCCTTCTTAGAAAGGGCCACGGCCAGATTCACGGCCACCGTGGTCTTGCCCACGCCTCCTTTGCCGCTGGCCACCGCGATGATGTGGCGCACGTCCTTCAAGGCCTTTTTCTCCGAGACCTGCTTGGCCTTCTTTTTACCAAAGATCTTTTCTCGTTCTTCAGGGGTCATGGTGGTGAGTTCCACCTCTACTTCCCGCACGCCCAGGGTTTGCACCGCATTTTTGACGTCCTCTACGATACGTTTCTTCATGGGACAGCCAGCAATGGTCAAGGCCACGGTCACCTTAACCTTGTCGCCTTCGATTTCTACCTTGCGGATCATGCCTAACTCCACCAAACTGCGGCCAAGCTCCGGATCGTTGACTGTCTTCAGCACTTCTATCACGTCTCTTTCAGTGATCATGGGGACCTCCTCCCTTAGCTGCTAAATTAAATTGCGTTTCTTTTGCTGTTGCGCATTCTAGCACCAGAAAGCCTTCTGACAAGGCACAATTTTAGGCCCTGGGTTTAATAACAGGGAAGGATTTAATCAAGACACCCTTCCGGTCCTTCTAAGGAAAAGCGCTTCTCAAGCATGAGGTGTTCTAACTTGGCCCCTTTGCGCGGACCGGCATCAAGGCACCATTCCTCCCCCTCTTCGCTCCTAAAACAAATGGTGATAAAGGCCACTCTTCTCTCGCCCAGATCAACCTTGATGGGTAGGGATTTCTTAGGCGGGATGACTTTCCCCTCCGGGAAAAGGACCTTGACCCCTCACGGTTTATGAAGTTCCGAGAAGACAAGCTCCTTATCAGAGGGATTGTAGATGAGGATATCGACCAAGGACTTGGCCCAGACCACCGAGGAAGACAAGACAAAAATGAGCCAAAGAGCCAGTCTTTTCATCTCGGCCTTTTTACGTAAGGGCGTGTTCCGCCACGTAGGCTTTTACCTTTTCCACCTCAGCCGGAAGGACCTCAAACCTTCGGGGGCGATCCTCAAGCCCTTGTAAGGCCGGAGGCCTTTTAGGCTCCTTCCCGATGGCTTTCTTTACCGCCTTGGGGAATTTGGCCGGATGCGCTGTGGCCAAGCAGATCATCGGATAGCTATCAAGAAAGGCCAAGCCAGCCCTAACCCCTACGGCTGTATGAGGATCAAGGACATACCCCGTGTCTTCAAAGAAGCGGTAAATCATGTCTAAGGTCTCTTTCTGGGTCACCGAAAGGGAGAGAAAATCCTTTTGAACTTTGGCTATATCTCCCTTTGAAAACTTGATTTTTCCTTCTTTGGCAAAGCGCAACATGGTCTCCTTCACCCTGGAGGTATCTTCACCAAAGAGGTAGTAAAGATAACGCTCAAAGTTGCTGGCGATCTGGATATCCATCGAGGGACTGATGGTCGGAGTGACCTTACTCAGGGAATAATCTCCCTGATTGACGAAACGGGTAAGAATATCGTTTTCATTGGTGGCCAGCACCAGGCGTTCGATCCGTGGGCCAAGCATCCGCCGAGCGATATAGCCGGCAAAGATATCTCCGAAATTACCGGTAGGGACGGAAAAACGCACTTCTTCTACCCCTTCGGCCTCATTCACTCGGAAATAGGCCCAGATATAATACACCACCTGGGCCAGGACCCGGGCCCAATTAATAGAATTGACCGCTCCGAGGTGATATCTATTTTTAAACTCCAAGTCTCCAAAAATGGCCTTTACGATGGTCTGGCAATCGTCAAAGGTGCCTTCTATGGCCAAGTTAAACACATTGGGATCGGTAACCGTGGTCATTTGTAAGGCCTGGACCGGAGAAACCCGTCCATGCGGATGTAGAATAAAAATGTTGATGTTTCGACGCCCGCGCACGCCATAGATAGCCGCCGAACCAGTGTCTCCAGAAGTGGCCCCGAGAATGTTCATCTTGAGCCCGCACTCGGAGAGTAGATACTCAAAGAGGTTACCCAAAAACTGAAGGGCCACGTCCTTAAAGGCAAGGGTCGGCCCGTGAAAGAGTTCCAAGATCCAGACCGGGCCTTTCTTGACCACCGGACATATTTCCGGGTGCGAAAAGGCCTTATAGGCCCGAAAAATAAGGTCTTTTAGGTCTTCACGAGGGAGATCATCGGCAAAGAGACCGATGACCTCCAAGGCGAGTTCAGGATAAGAAAGGGCCCTCCAAGAGGCCAAGACCCTTTCCTCTATTTCAGGGATGGCTTCCGGTAAGATCAGGCCTCCGTCTTCGGCAAGCCCCATTAAGACCGTTTCTTTAAAAGGGATGGGCCTTATCCCGCCCCTGGTGCTCAGATATCGCATGGCTAAATGATAGCAGCTATTTTTATTCTTGCCATTCTAATCCAGAAAAAAACCGTTTCTTTTTTCACTTGCCAAGAACTGCGGCTCAGGTAGTCTTGGAAAACATGAGAGCGGTGGTCCAACGGGTCAAAGAGGCCTGGGTCACGGTCGAAGGGCAAGTGATCTCTCGTATCGGGCAAGGACTTTTGATCTTGCTTGGAGTC
>CAZKEG010000159.1:0-3791 GCA_964551715.1 uncultured Thermodesulfobacteriota bacterium | reverse complement strand
TTCAGGTGCGGCTTCCGCCTCTCAAACTTCTGCTTGCTCATCTCACCCTACCTCCTTTAAGCTGCAAGCTTGGCCTTGCGCACGATCTCCTCGGCCAACGGAGCAGGCATCCTCTCATAGTGAGAGAACTGCATCGTAAATGTGGCCCGCCCCTGTGTCTTAGACCGGAGTTCTGTAGCATATCCAAACATTTCTGCCAAGGGGACCAGGGCCTTTATGACCCGCACCCCAGGGCGTTGTTCCATGCCCTGGACCTTACCACGCCGCGAAGAGATATCACCCAAAACATCACCTAGGTACTCCTCAGGTGTGACCACCTCAAGCTTCATTACCGGCTCAAGAAGCACCGGCTGGGCCTTAGCCGCTGCCTCCTTAAAGGCCAGAGAACCGGCAATGGCAAAGGCAAGCTCCGAAGAATCTACTTCATGATAACTACCATCGATCAGGCGCACCTTTACGTCTACCATTGGATACCCGGCCAGTACTCCTTGTTCCATGGCCTCTCGTACGCCCTTTTCCACCGCCGGGATATATTCTTTGGGGATGGCCCCGCCGACGATCTCCGAGACGAACTCAAAACCCTTCTCCGGATTGGGCTCGATCACGATCTTCACGTGACCGTATTGACCACGACCGCCGGTCTGCTTGATATATTTACCCTCAGCCTCGGCCGGCATGGTAACGGTCTCTTTATAGGCCACTTCTGGTCGGCCCACATTGGCCTGGACCTTAAACTCACGGGTGAGACGATCAACAATAATCTCCAGGTGAAGCTCACCCATCCCCCAGATCAAGGTCTGCCCAGTCTCATGGTCGGTAACCACCCGAAAAGACGGATCTTCAAGGGCAATCTTCTGAAGCGCAATGGAAAGCTTCTCCTGATCGGCCTTGGTCTTCGGCTCGATGGCCACGGAGATAACCGGTTCAGGGATCTCAAGAGACTCGAGTTCAATGGGATAAGCTTCGTCACAAAGGGTATCACCGGTGGTGGTTACCCGCAGGCCCAGAGCAGCGACGATGTCTCCGGCCTCGGCCTCGGTGATCTCTTCTCGCCGGTTGGCGTGCATCCGTACCAAACGACCGATGCGCTCCCGCTTACCCTTGGTGGCATTATAAACCGACATACCGCTTTCAAAACGACCGGAGTAGATACGCAGATAGGTAAGGGTACCAACATAAGGGTCGGTCATGATCTTAAAGGCCAAGGCCGCTAACGGGGCATCCGGATCGGTAATCCGTTCTTCAACCTCGCCTGTCTCCGGATTAATCCCTTTGACCGGTGGAATGTCTATGGGTGAAGGTAAATAATCAATAATGGCATCGAGCAAGGGCTGGACACCTTTGTTCTTAAAGGCCGAACCACACAATACCGGAACACCTTTTAAAGTAATGGTGGCTTCACGAAGGACCTTTTTGATCTCTTCCGGGGTGATCTCTTCCCCCTCGAGGTACTTGACCATGATCTCTTCATTGATATCCGCCAGGGCCTCAAGCAAACGCACCCGATACTCTTCGGCCTTGTCCCTAAGCTCCTCCGGGATTTCCTCGTAGTGATATCGCGCCCCAAGGGTGGACTCATCCCAGACGATGGCCCGCATCTCGATCAAATCGATTACTCCACAGAAATGTTCCTCTGCCCCGTAAGGAATCTGGACCGGAATAGGATTGGCCCCCAAGCGGGCCTTCATCTGTTCCAGACAAGACTCGAAGTTGGCCCCGATGCGGTCCATCTTGTTAATAAAGGTGATCCGCGGGACACCGTATTTGTCCGCCTGGCGCCAGACGGTTTCTGACTGAGGCTCCACCCCACCCACCGCGCAGAAAATGACCACCGCGCCGTCAAGTACTCGTAGGGCACGCTCTACCTCAACGGTAAAGTCCACGTGCCCAGGGGTATCGATGATGTTGATCCGATGATCCCGCCAGAAACAAGTGGTTGCCGCTGAGGTAATGGTGATGCCGCGCTCTTGTTCTTGCGGCATGTAGTCCATGGTGGCCGTCCCCTCGTGCACCTCACCAATCTTATGGGTGCGGCCAGTGTAATATAGGATACGCTCGGTAGTCGTGGTCTTCCCGGCATCGATATGGGCCACGATACCGATGTTTCTCGTCTTTTTAAGCCTTTGTAACGCCTCTCTTCTCATCTCTTTTCAACCCCTTAGTCCAAAACTACAAACACAAAGAATGGGGAAACTATATAGTCTCCCCATTCTCAAAATGGGAAAAATAAAGACGTTACCACCGGTAATGGGCAAAGGCCCGGTTGGCCTCTGCCATCCGGTGGGTATCTTCGCGTTTCTTTATGGCTGCGCCGCGATTGTGATAAGCATCCCAAAGTTCAGCGGCCAGACGTTCGACCATGGTCTTTTCCGGACGCTGCCGCGCCGCCTGAATAATCCAACGTATAGCCAAAGCCCGCTGCCGCTCAGGACGCACCTCCACCGGGACCTGATAAGTGGCTCCTCCCACTCGCCGGGAGCGCGTCTCAAGCAGAGGCTTTACGTTTTCCATGGCTTTTTCAAAGATCTGGAGCGGATCTTCACCCTTACTCTTTTGACGAAGACGCTCCAAGGCCTCGTAAAGGATACGACGGGCTATACTCTTCTTGCCGTCGATCATCAAACTGTTGATAAACTTGGCCACCAAAACGCTGCCGTATTTAGGATCTGGTGGTACCTCTCTTTTCGGAACCGGCCCTTTACGCGGCATAAGCTCTTACCCTCTTATTTAGGTTTTTTCGCTCCGTACTTTGAACGAGACTTACGACGATCCTGGACACCAGCGGCGTCAAGGGCGCCACGAATGATCTTATAGCGTACACCCGGGAGATCTTTAACTCGGCCACCACGCACCAAAACCACCGAGTGCTCCTGGAGATTATGCCCGATCCCCGGGATGTAGGCCGTAACCTCTATACCATTGGTCAACCGCACACGCGCTACCTTCCGCAAAGCGGAATTCGGTTTCTTCGGCGTAGTAGTATAGACCCGGGTACAGACCCCACGCCTTTGCGGACAACCCTGCAAAGCCGGAGATTTTGACTTCGACTTTCTCTTTTCCCGACCAAGCCTCACTAACTGGTTGATCGTCGGCATAGGCAAACCTCAAATAAAAAAAGTCAATAACCACCCTTAGGGACAGGCGTCCCTTACGGGCCGCTGTTATATAACGGCCTCTCAAAGAGTTGTCAAGCTTTCAAGAGGCCGCTTAATTTACAACTGGCAGAATCACTTCCTACCCAGGAGGTATGTTTAGTATAATTGTCCTCGGCAGCTTCGCCAAGGGCTAACAATGAAAAAGGGGCCTTAAGGCCCCTTTTCAGCGGTCAGAAAGGGTTTACCTTTATTTTTTCTCAGAACTGCTTCCAGTTTCTTTCCCTTTAGATTCTTTAGATTCAGAGCCCTTTTGGCCCTTTCGGACATAGTCGGTCACATACCAACCAGAACCCTTGAGAATAAAAGAACTCTGACTGATGAGCTTACGAAGCTTACCCTGGCAGTGTTCACAAGTGGTCAAAGGCTCATCGGTAATCTTTTGCCAGACTTCGAAACGCCGCCCACAGTTTTCACATTCATATTCGTAAATGGGCATGGACTACACCTCCTTACCGGTATTATTGGTAGAGATCATTAAAGGCCTTGAGCACTTCATCGAGCCTTGGAAATTTTAATCTCCCGAGTACTTCCCGGCAAAGGGTATGAACCAATCGTTCCTCTTCCCAGCGTTTGTGAGGTACCATCCAAAAACAGGCCGCAAACTGCATAAAACGAACCATATGGATCAGTTCGTGG
>CAZKEG010000158.1:0-3794 GCA_964551715.1 uncultured Thermodesulfobacteriota bacterium | reverse complement strand
AGACATAGACATCCGGTTCTATGTAGGCTGGCTCCTCATCGGAGAAGTTTCGTGCCGGCAGCGGTTCCAGGCCCTTGATGATCTCTATAGCCGCCTCTACCTCCTCAAAAGAGACCTTACAGGCCTGGGCAATGTTTTCATAGTGCCCAAATTCAAGATCTCGCAGGTGATTCTGGATGATCTTTTCTACCAAGGTGCCGGAAAGATTTAGGTGTTCGATCTGGATCAAGAGGCATTCTTTGCGGTCTCGGGCTGCTACGCCTCTCGGGTCGAAAAATTGGATCTTTCGCAGGACATACTCTACCTTCTCCAAGGATTCGCCCAGATCCTTGGCGATTTCATCAACCGAGAGGGAGAGATAACCTTGGCCATTGAGATTTCCGATGATGTACTCACCGATCTTTCTCTCTTGTTCGTCAAAATCAGAGAGATAGAGCTGCCAAAGGAGATGAGAGGTGAGGTTTTCCGGCTTGCTCAAACGTTTTTCAAAATTAACGGTCTCTTTTTCTTCAAAGGCAAAAGTCGGATAAGAACTCCCAGTGTCTTCAAAATAACTCTCCCAATCAAAGTCCCTTACCGCCTCTGGACCAAGGGGGCTTTCTGAGGCCAGATCAAAACCAGTGTCCTGAGTATCCGGTGAAATAAGGGATTCTAGGGAGACGGTCTGGTGGTCGTTATAATCTTCATCAAGGACTGGGTTGGTTTCAGCCTCCTGGCGGATGACCTGTTCGAGCTCCAGGCGGTTTAACTGCAAGAGCTTGATCGCCTGCTGGAGCTGAGGCGTAAGCACCAACTGCTGGCTCAATTTTAGGTGTTGTCGTAACTCTAAGGCCATAATTTTTTCATATCACAAAGCGAAATCTTTGCCTAAATATAGTTCGCGCGCCTGCGGGTCCTCCGTGATTTCAGAGGGTGTTCCTTGGGTAATAACTTTACCATTGGCTACGATATAAGCGTAGTCACACACCTTTAAAGTTTCTCGCACATTATGGTCAGAGATCAAGAGCCCAAGGCCCCTTTCCTTTAAATCAACGACGATCTTTTTCAACCCACTGATGGCTAGAGGATCTATCCCGGCAAAGGGTTCGTCTAACAAGAGAAAGATCGGTTCTCTGGCCAGAGCCCGCATAATTTCGACTCGACGGCGCTCTCCTCCGGAGAGGGCATAGGCCTTTTGGTCTCTTAGGTGTTCTACTCCAAATAAGTTTAGCAAGGATTCCAACCGTTGTTGCCGTTCGGTCATGGATAATTTTAGTTCTTCTAGGACCAAGAGGACATTTTCCGCCACACTCAGGCGTCTGAAGACCGACGGTTCTTGGGGGAGATAGATAATGCCCTTTAGGGCACGCCGGTACATGGGATCCCCGGAAAGATCTCGATCATTCAGGAGGATTTCCCCGGCATCAGGTTTGATCAGACCAGCAATCATGTAAAAGGTAGTCGTCTTTCCCGCCCCATTCGGACCTAAAAGTCCAACGATCTGGCCTGTCTCTACGGCAAGGGCTACCTCTTCAACCACCACGCGTTTGCCGAACTTCTTGACCAGGTTTTTGACTTCAAGTCTGCGCTTATCCATTCAATCAGTAAAGACCACCGCCTCTGTCTTATGCCCAGGGGCTGCTTCGACCACGCTTCGGTCTTCATTGAGATAAAGGATAATTCGATCTCCCCTTACAACGTTCTGACCATGCCAAACCCGAGGATTGTCTTCAAGGACTATCTTTTCTTCACCCTTAAAATAAACCGCTTTACCGGAGTGGGCTATCCAGCCGTCTTTTAAGATCTTGACGTGTCCTAAAGCAATCATTTTTACTACTTGTCGGTGTCCCTGGTGAGATTGATAATAGACGATGAGGCGGTCACTGTAGAGGGTGAGATCCTTTTTTTGGGCCACCACCTTTCCGGTAAAGACCACCACTTTTCTGTTTTCCAAGACCTCCATCCGCTCTGAATGGATAGTAATCGGTGTGGCCGCAAAGATCAGACCACTCAGTAAAAGCCAAAAGAAAACGGTTAGTCTAACCATTGACCAAGACCTTTGTCTGGTGGAGTAATTTGAATCTGCCTGTTCGTAAATCGTAGACAAAGCCTCTTCCTTCCATGATGACTCCGTCGTTTTGAATCTCGACCAAGGCCTTAGTTTGTAAGAGTTCCTTTTTAGGTAAATAGACCAATCGAGAGGTCTTGAGTATACCGTGGGAGCGACTCTCAAGCCTTACGTTTCCCTCAAAGATAAAAGAGCCTTTTTGGGCATAGTAAAAACCCCGGTCAGCCGAAATGGTAAAACCTTTTTTAGGATTAGAAGAAACTTTTATCTCTTTCATCGCTATTTCTCGATGGTGATAGACTCTGGCCTCCAAGGCATCGATCTTCCACTTGAGCCGCCCTTTTTCATAAATGACGTAGTGGAGGCGTTTAAACTCGGTCTCCGGTTCTTTTTCAGGCTTAGACGGTGGTGTCTTAGAAGGTTTTTTTTCTTTAGGGGGAACCGAGGGTTTTGTAACCGGAGCTGGGGGAGGTTTTAAGGGAACAACTTTCTCTTCCTGGTGGCAACCGAGAAGGACAAAAAGACTTAATAATAAAAACATCAAGTTTCGAAACATCGGAACATTTCCTCCCATTTACCCTGGGCCTTTAGGATGAGGTCACATACTTCTCGCACGGCCCCATGTCCGCCAGAATGTTTTGTAACATAATGGACAAACTCTTTGACCGGAGGCCAGGCCTCCGGTACGGTAATAGCCAAACCAACCCTTTTGAGGACGGGGATATCGATCCAATCATCACCCATATAGGCAATGTCTTGGTCCTTGAGCCCCTTTTGTTCGAGGATATTTTGATAGAGGGCCTTTTTGTTGAGTTCTCCCTGAATAATGAGTTCTATACCCAACTCCCGGGCCCGGTGGGCCACCGGAGGAGAAGTGCGGCTGGAAAGGAGCCCCACCTCCAGCCCTGCTATCTGGAGGAGTTTTATCCCCATCCCATCCCGGACGCAGAAGTGTTTTATTTCTCGCCCATCAGCGTCGACGATGATGCGGGCATCGGTAAGGATGCCGTCTACATCCAGGAGGAGCAATTTCACTTGTTTGGCCCTTTCCAAGACTTCTTTAGGGAACCAATCCATGACTTTTCACCACTTGAAAGAGATCTTTAAGAATGGCCAATAATTTTTGGGCCTCTTCTAGGGGGAGAGAATTGGGACCATCGCAAAGGGCCTTTTCCGGCTGGGGATGAACCTCCATAAAGATCCCATCCACCCCTACGGCCACCGCGGCTCGGGCCAAAGGAGCGATGAATTCTCTTTCCCCTCCCGAGGAGGTACCTGCTCCCCCGGGCAATTGGACACTGTGCGTGGCGTCAAAGATAACCGGCACTCCGAGACCGCGCATGATGACCAAAGACCGCATATCGACTACTAGGTTACGATAACCAAAGCTATATCCCCTTTCGGTCAACATGACCCCTACGGCCCCACCGTATTCCGCTTTTTTGAGCACATTGGCCATGTCCCATGGGGCCATGAACTGGCCTTTTTTGATATTTATCGGTCTTTTGGTCTTGGCCGCCGCGAGGATCAAGTCTGTCTGGCGGCAAAGGAAGGCTGGGATCTGGATGACGTCTAATACCTCTGCCGCTGGTTCGGCCTGCCAAGCCTCATGGATGTCAGAGATAATGGGTACTCCTAACCGGGCTTTTATTTCGGAGAGCATGGCCAGGCCTTTTTCAAGCCCTGGCCCCCGATAAGAAGAAATAGAGGAACGATTGGCCTTATCAAACGAGGCCTTAAAGAGGTA
>CAZKEG010000157.1:2017-3801 GCA_964551715.1 uncultured Thermodesulfobacteriota bacterium | reverse complement strand
TCTGTAGGCGGTCGAGCTCCGCCTGGGCGAAAAAAGCCGCTGCTTTACGCAAGATCTCGTTTGCTCGCTTAAGCTCTCGATTCTCTCGCTCAAGTTGCTTGATCCTGGCTCGTTCTTCGCTAGTTATCCCATCACGTTTGCCAAGATCGATCTCTTTTCGGCGAATCCATCGGCGAAGGGATTCAGGAGAACAGCCGATTTTTTCAGCAACAGAGCTGATGGCCGACCATTGGGAAGGGTATTCCCGCTGGTTTTCAAGAACCAATCGAACCGCCCGTTCCTTTACCTCTTGAGAAAACCTTTTTGATTTGTCCATAGTTCTATCCTCCCACAGATTTATCTCTCCGACAAACCCGGGGCGGTTCACTTATTTAGTCGGTGAGCTAATTTCGCTGAGGGCCTTACCCAGTTCACGCCAGACCCGACCAAAGGCCTCAAGGTCACCTTGACGTAAGGCCTCTTCTGCCCGGTGATATATCTCAAGCACCTTTTGGAGGCTAGGCGGAGCGGTAATTTTGGGCTTGGGGCCCTGAGGGAGGACCTCTTCTATGGCTTCGCCAAAGATGGCCTCAAGGGCCTGCTCTAAGGTGCGCCCCATGCGGATTTCGTTCTCATAAGCCACGATAACACGTTTTAATTCGGGAATTTGTCCGCTTTCGGCCTTGAGATAAAGGGGTTGAATATAGAGAAGATTGCCCTCAATCGGAATGATCAAAAGAGTACCCAGAATGACCCGACTCCCTCGCTGGTCCCATAAGGAGAGTTGGCGTGAGATTTCCGGGTCTTGGTTGATCCGGCTCTCGATCTGTTGCGGACCATAGACCAGTTTCTGTTTGGGAAAACGGTAAACCAACATCTGACCATAATGTTCCGGATCACACCGCACACACATCCAAGCCGCCAAATTGTGCTTCCGAGCAGGATTAAAAGGAATCATCAAGATGAACTCGGCCTTCTTCTCCCCAGGGAGCTTCATGATCGTATAATAAGGACGCATATAACGCTTTTCATTCTTAAGGCTCCTGGGGATCTCCCAAAGGTCTTCCTGGTTGTAAAAGACCCGGGGATTGCGCATGTGGTAGGCACCGAAGAGCTGGGCTTGGAGGAAAAAGAGGGTGTGTGGATAACGAATATGTCGCCTGAGATCAGAGCGCATTTCACTCAGTGGATGAAACATACCGGGAAAGATCTTCTTGTAGACCTGGATGATCGGATCCTTGGGATCTTTGAGGTAAAAGCTTACCGTTCCATCATAGGCGTCAACCACGGCCAAAACCGAGTTACGAATATAGTTTCCTACCCCACTCACCCGTCGAGAATAAGGGTAGCGATCAGAGGTAGTATAGGCATCTACCAACCAATAGAGACGACCATCTTGGCCGATTACCAGGTAGGGATCACGATCAACTTGTAAAAAAGGGACCAGCCGGCTCACTCGATCCCTGATCGAACGATAATAAAGGATCTTGCTCTGGCTGGTGATGTCTCCAGAAAGTAAGATCTTGCTTGAGCCAAAGCGCAGGCTGAAAAGGAGTCGACGAAAAAGTCCTCCTACCCTAACCCCGGTCTTCCCCTCATAATTAGTATAGACATTGCTCTCCCCTGCCGGGTAATCAAATTCCTTGGCCTTGGTATCGACCAGTACGTATTCATTGGCCAGCTCTCCGAAGTAAATCTCCGGTCGGGTGACCTTGATGTCGCACTCCGAGACCGGAGGAATATCTTTGATGAGGAGCTTGGGAAGACCTTCCTCCGTCACTTCATTGACCACGCCTAAGGTCAGA
>CAZKEG010000157.1:0-2007 GCA_964551715.1 uncultured Thermodesulfobacteriota bacterium | reverse complement strand
GTATAGATCAAATGTTCGTTGATCCAGGACCGACTTGGCAGATCACCATAGGAAAGCTCCCTAGCCGAGAGCATTATCTGCCGTAATTCATCATTTATGAGATAGCGGTCATTATCGACGGAGATGAATTTGTAATAAGTGCGTATCTCCTGGATCTGGCTATAGGTCTCAAGTAAGGGCTGATGATCCCAAAGGCGGATATTCTTGATGGTCGTGTTATTTCGGGCCAAGATTTCACGATTAAGCCTTGGGCCAAATTTAAATTCTTTTTCATCTACGGCATTAAGGCCAAAGGCCCGTCGCGTAGCCTCGATCTCGTAGGCCAGATACTTTCTTTCGCGCTCAAGCTCATTCGGCTGGACCACATAGCGATGGACCAACCCAGGAAGGAGCTGAAGACCAACAAAATAAAGCAAGCCATAAGCTATCAGCAGGCCAAAGAGGATCTCTTTCTTGGGTCGCATAACGAAGATGGCGGAAAGGACCGCCGCAGCCAGAGAGAGAAGGGCCAAGGCCGAAAGCACCGGCAAGACCACCTTGGCCTCGGTAAACCCAGCCCCAAAGACCACCCCTCGTTCGTCAAAAAGGAGATCCGCCCGGTCAAGCCAGAGATCAAAGGCAAGCCGCAGGAAAAAAAGGGCCGCCATCAGGGCTACATAGCGCCTAAAGGGTGTACTCAACCGGAGCTTCCAACCCCCGTAGGTCTCAAAATGACCCAGTACGGTGAAGAGAAAAAAGCCTAAACCGGCACAGACCACCCAAAGCCCAAAGGCATAGTCAACCAGATACCTCAAAAAGGGAAGACGAAAGACGAAAAAGGAAAGATCAAGGTGAAGTAAGGGATCGGTCTGGCCAAAGGGTTGAGAATAAAAAAAGAGCAAGGCATCTTCCCAAAACCCTGCTGCCGAAAGCCCAAAACCCAAAGCCAAGAAGAAGGCAAGAATCTTTAACAGGATACGAAACTTATTGCTCAGCCACTCCCTCAGGCGGGGATCAAGGATGTTAGACCAAACGGCATTTTTAGAGGCACTGCGGTGGACCAAGAGGCCGTTTAGATAAAAGAGCCCCCCGGCCAAGGCTCCAGCGCCAACGATCAAGATGGCCTGAACCCAAAATTTAATCAGAAAGACTTTAGTAAAGCCTAGGTCTTTAAACCAAAGGTAATCCGTATAGTAGGAAACAAATGGATTCCCTACCAGGGCCAGGAGGACCATCAAGGCTATTAATAAAAAAATCAAACGACCAAGCATAATTAAGTAAGGATTAGCCCCCTTCCTTATTCCTTAGCCAGATTCAAGAGTGAACCGGCCAGAATGATCTCTCGGTCCCTTTGGGTGAGATCTAGCCGCCCTTTAATGACCCCTTTGCCTGCAATTTCTATCTCGATCTCCGTTGCTCCAGAAGAAAGTACTTCCCTTACCCTTCGAAAGATCAGTTCATCCCCTGGCTCTAGTTTCTCATAGTTTGCGGGATCAGCAAAGGCCACCGGTAAAATACCAAAGTTTATCAGGTTGGCCTTGTGAATGCGAGCAAAACTTTTGGCCAGCTTGGCCCGGACACCGAGGTATCGCGGGGCAAGGGCGGCGTGTTCTCGCGAAGAACCTTGACCATAGTTTTCCCCGCCAACAATAATCACTGCCTGACCTCTTTCCTTAAGGGCCAAGGCCTTCTTGGAAAATTCGGGATCAATGACGGAAAAGACGTACTGGCTAATGGCCGGTAGATTGCTCCTCAAGGGAAGGATTTTGGCCCCTGCTGGCATGATGTGATCAGTGGTGATGTTATCCCCTACCTTTAGCAATACCTGGCCTTTAAGTTCCTCGGGCATGGATTCAAATCGGGGGAGGGGCACGATATTTGGCCCGCGGATGATCTCTACTTTTTGAGCCTGTTCTTCAGGAAGCGGTGGCAAGAGAAGGGCATCATTTATGATGAACTTTTCAGGCAGTTTGATTTTTGGATAGGCCCCAAGTTTTCGGGGATCAGCAATATGTGCGGCCAAGGCCG
>CAZKEG010000156.1:0-3841 GCA_964551715.1 uncultured Thermodesulfobacteriota bacterium | reverse complement strand
AGTCGGGCCTTAACACCGGTAAAGACAAAATCGTGTTCATACCAAGCTTCGCTAATCCGGATATCGCCATCATCAGTGGCCACCGGGACCATAGAAAGGGCCTCGTCAATGATCCCGGCAAAAGAGGTCACATCTTGTTCAGGGTTACGACCAGAGCCCATTTCAAGAAGCATATAGGCCCGATCAGTTGAAGTAAATTCGGTGCTGGCCTCAAGGTCAGCAGAGATAGCGGCGTAACCTTTGTCTTCTTCGGTAAGGACATCGTTATCTGGATCGCGTAAGGCCTGGATCATGTTCTGGTCTACGTCAAAGACCCCTTGGACCACGCCGGCAACTGAGAGCCCTAGGTCTATGCGATCGTACCACTTTTCCTCGGCCCAAACCTGACCACTTACCAAGAAAAACAAAAGCCCCAAGAACAAACCCCAGTGTTTCCCTTTCATATAGCACCTCCTGTAAAAAATTTTGCTTTTTGTGCCACAAATTTTATAAAAAGGCAACAAACTAGGCTAAATTCTTTCCACCGACGATGAAAAGGGTGAGGTATGGGAATCGGGAGGCAGAGGCCGAAGAGATATCTTGGTAAATTTTTTCCTCTGGCAGGCCACAAAAAGAAATCCCTTTGGTCTCTTCAAGCCGCCCGATGTCTTTTAAGGCCTTTAAAATATCAGAGGCCTGACGATAGACCTTGTAAAGGACCAAGACATCCACTTCTTCCCCAAGGCGGCGAATCAGCTCCTCGCCCTTGATCCCAGAGGCAAAGAGTACCGAAGATTCTCCTTCAGCGAGGGCTACCTTGAGCCTGGCCGCTGCTGCTTGGGCGGCCGTGATCCCCGGAACGATCTCGATTTTCACCTCCGGCAACAACTTTTTCAGTTCGCGGGCTAGATAAATCAGAGTGGAGTAAAAGCAGGGATCACCCAAGGTAATAAAAGCGACGTCCCTCCCTTGGCAAAGTTTTTCGGCCACCCGTTTGGCATTGGCCTCCCAGGCCCGAACCAAGACCTCCTGATCACAGGTCATGGGAAAAGGAAGATTCTCTATTGGCTTTGGTTCCCAAAGGTGAGGTTTGATGACCTCTAGGGCCCGGGAATAATCGTTCTTGCTAGAAGAGGCCACAAAGAGATAATCCGCACCAAGAAGGACCCGGAACGCCTTCAGAGTAAGGAGCTCCGGGTCTCCAGGGCCGACCCCTACCCCGAAAAATTTCCCTAACCGCACCCAACCTCCTCAAGTAGCCCTTTGAAAAAACGCGGTTAATACACCTCGATGATCTTCAACATGCGCTTGATGCTCTTGATAAAGAGCTCGTCGATTTCCGGATAGAGGCCGAGGCCCTTGTAATAAGTCTGACCATTGACCTGGGTGGTCACACACTCGGCCTTTTTGCCGGCCCTTTCCACCTCTGCCCGCCAAGAATCTTCCTCACCAAAGATATCATGCATCACGTGATCACCAGCTACGAACATGAGAGGGATGAAACGTACCCGCGGGGCCGGATACTTGATGGCCTTTTGTAAGGCGCTTTCGGCGTCTGGTACCCCTTCTACCGTGGAAAGGAGCACGTTAGGGTAGTGCTGTTCAAGTATCCAATTAAGCCCTAGATAGGTAATGTTGGCCGAATCACAGGTCACCTGGGTGCCGTGCCCAGCTAGCACGTTCACCCCTTCAGTGGGAGACAGAAATTCCTTAGAAAGGATCTCCATGACCTCGTGAATGTTTTCCCACCGGAGAAAAAGTGGCTCTCCGACCATAATACGCAGCCTGGGAAAGTGCCCACATATCTCCAGGACTTCTTTGTATTCGATCCCCGGAAAGATGTGGAGCGGCTGGACCACTACCTGGCGATAACCTTCGGCTTCAAGCTTGGCCAACACCTCCTGAAGGCTATAAAGCCTCTTGTGGATATGCCTTTGGGCGTAGATTTTGTTCATCTTCGTGCGAATGATGTCCGAAGTAAAGGCCCAACGAATCTCATAGCCCGCAAGTTCACGACGAAGCTGTTGCTCGAAGAAGTCAAAGGTGACTTGAGCCTTAGTGGAAGTGCCAAAGGCAGCGATCACAATGGCCGGTCTTTCTTTGAGCGGTGGGTGTTTGAGTTTGAAGATTTGTGCCGAAGAAATGGAAAACATCATCAAGACCCCCAAGCAAATCAAAGTGAACGTACGAAAAACTCTTAACATAAAACCCCTCCTTTAAAATTTTGAGGGGGCTTACGAGGCAGGGAAAGACCTCACCCGCAGGGCAGGAAGCCCCGAAGCCCCGCTAAATTTGCGCTCCAGGCCGGTCTCCCGGCTTCCGGATCATCCTACTTGCCGCACCTTCCCAGGGCCTTCGACCAACTCAGGCCTCCGACCCCAGTGGCTTGTCACCCATGGGCTTGCGCCCAGGGCCTAGCGGCTTTCGTCCCCGGTCACGGTTGCGGGCCAGCGCCGGATTTGCACCGGACTTCCCGTTTCACCCGTCACACGGGCACCTGGAGCAACCCCTTACATAGCCTAAAAACCCGGTTCGGTCAATTCAATTATTCTGTTTTCAAAGAACCAAAAATTGGGCTAAAGGGCCCTTCTTAAAAGCCTCAGCCTATAAGAGATGGCCCTAAAAAACGCACCCAAAAGAAAGTGGCTACCCAGGCTACCGTGAGGGTCCAAAAGACCACGATCAAAGGCCATTTCCAGGACCCGGTCTCCATCTTGATCACCGGGAGGGTGGCCATACAAGGGACCATAAGAAGGGCAAAAAGCATAAGTCCCACGGCGGTAACAGGGTTAAATAGCGGATCTTTTCGAATGCTATTAAGTAAGGAGACATCATCCTCTCCTACTTCTCCTAGGGCGTAGATCTGCCCCAGAGTAGCCACTAGGACTTCTTTAGCGGCAAAGGCCGAAGTGAGGGCGATACCAATACGCCAGTCAAAGCCCAAAGGCTTGATCAAGGGTTCGATGAATCGGCCAAAGCGCCCGGCATAGCTTTTAGAAAGCCTCTCCGCCGCTTCTTCATTTTCGATCTGGATCCGTATTTCATCGCTGGAGGCCTTGGCCTTTAAGGCCTCGTAGTCCTTACTAAGAGAGGGATGGAGCGGAAAGGTAAAAAGGGCCCACATGACCACCGAAATAGCCAGAATTACCGTCCCAGCCTTTTTCAAATAGAGCAAGGAACGATTCCACATTTGGAGCAAGATGCTCTTCAAAGTAGGCAAACGGTAAGGAGGAAGCTCCATAAGGAAAGGCGAAGTCTTTCCTCTAAAAGCTACGGCTCGAAAGACAACTACAGTGATAATCGCCGCCAGGATTCCGACCAGATAGAGGGCAAGCAAAACCAGACCTTGAAGATTAAAAACAAAGACCTTCTTTGGTGGAATAAAGGCAGCGATAAGCAAGGTATAAATGGGAAGCCTGGCCGAACAACTCATAAAGGGCGCTGCCAAGATGGTAAGGAGTCTTTGACGATGATTCTCAATGGTCCGGGTAGCCATTATCCCGGGAATATTGCAGGCAAAAGAGGAAAGGAGCGGGACAAAGGACTTACCGTTTAGCCCAAAGGGCTTAAGCAAACGATCTACCACAAAGGCCGCTCGGGGCATGTATCCGGTATCCTCAAGGAGCGAGATCAAAAAGAAGAGGATTAAAATTTGCGGCAGAAAGACCAACACTCCACCCACGCCGCCGATGATCCCATCTACTACCAAGCTCTTTAACAGCCCCTCACCAAGTAAGTGGCCGATCGTCTCCCCCAACCAACCAAAAAAGGCATCGATCAGATCCATAAAAGGAGCAGACCAGGTATAAACTGCTTGAAACAAAAGCCCCATGATGAGGAGAAAGAGAGGAATACCAAATAT
>CAZKEG010000155.1:0-3885 GCA_964551715.1 uncultured Thermodesulfobacteriota bacterium | reverse complement strand
CGTTCACCTGGACGGCATCCGGATTATCCACTAGGGCCTGAGCGATCTGCTCAATAAGATCCTTCAGCTTTCCCATCTTCTACCTCCCTCCAGAGCTTTCCGCTGGTCAAAATATAGACATCATTTTAAGCAGCGGAAGAGGTCTGCCTATTTTTCTTTAGCAAACCAGCCCGCTTAAGCAAAGCCCTTACCGTCTCGGTAGGAGTGGCCCCGCGGCTAAGCCATTTCTGAACTTTATCCGGATCGACCTTGAATTCGTACGGCTGCTTGATCGGATCATAGTAACCCAAAATCTCCAGGAACTTTCCATCCCTCGGGGAAGAGGCCTCTGCCGCTACGACGCGATAGAAAGGTCGATTCCGACGCCCCATGCGCATGAGCCTGATCCTAATAGCCACCTAGTTCACCTCCTTTCATAAATTTGAAGCCCTCTTTTTACATCCCAAATAGGCTTCGAGCAAGGGCCTGGAGGCCACCTCGTTTTCTGACCCGTTTGAAAAGCTTTTTCATCTCTTCGTAGCTCTTAAGCAGTCGGTTTACATCTTGAATAGTGGTCCCGCTCCCTTTGGCAATGCGTCGTTTCCGGCTGGCATTGATGATCTTGGGATTTCGACGCTCCTGTGGAGTCATAGAATTGATGATGGCTTCCATCTTGACGATCTCTTTTTCATCAAAAGGAATATCTTTGAGCTTGCTCCCGATCCCAGGGATGAGCTTGAGGATCTGCTCCAAGGAACCAAGGCGCTTCATTTGGCGGATCTGTTCGCGGAGATCTTCTAAAGTAAAGGCCTCTTTTTTGAGTTTCTCGTGAAGCTCTTTGGCCTTTTTGAGATCTAAGGCCTCCTGAGCCTTCTCAATCAGGCTCAATACATCGCCCATGCCCAGGATGCGAGAGGCCATGCGATCAGGGTGGAAGACTTCCAGGGCATCTAGTTTCTCACCCGTACCCAAAAACTTAAGAGGGCACCCGGTCACCGCCCGGATGGAAAGCGCTGCTCCGCCCCGGGCGTCACCTTCGACCTTGGTCAGTATCACTCCGGTGAGCCCCACCCTTTCGTGGAAGCTCTTGGCGATATTGACCGCATCCTGACCGGTCATGGCATCGGCCACCAAGAGGACTTCCCTTGGGGCCACAGCCTTTTTAATCTCTTCCACCTCGGCCATCATCTGGTCATCGATATGGAGACGACCAGCAGTGTCGATGATGGCGATGTCATAGCCCATGGCCTTGGCCTCGGCCAAGGCAGCCTTGACAATATCAACCGGCTTTTCCCCCTCCTTGGGTTCATAACAAGGGACGTCTATCTGCCTGGCCAGGGTCTTTAGTTGTTCGATGGCTGCTGGACGATAGACATCCGCCGGGACGAGAAAGGGCCGACGACCCTTCTTTTTTAGGAACCGGGCCAACTTGGCCGCTGAAGTAGTCTTACCAGAACCCTGAAGACCGACTAAAAGGATGGGAATCGGCTTTGGCCCGGAAAGATCCAGGGGAATGGCCTTTTCCCCCAGGGTCTTGATCAGCTCTTCGTGGACGATCTTGATCAATTGCTGGGCCGGGGTGAGGCTTTCCATCACCTCCGCCCCCAGGGCCCGCTCTTTGACTCGATTGATAAAGTCTTTAACCACGCGGAAGTTCACATCGGCCTCAAGCAAGGCCAAACGTACCTCACGCAGGCCCTTTTCTACGTCCTGCTGGGTGAGTTTTCCCCGACCTCGGAGCCGTTTAAAGGTGTTTTCTAAGCGTTCACTAAGGTTTTCAAACAAGGCTTCTTGCTCCGGAAAGATCTAGATTGCCCAAGAGCAATTCAAACTTAATCTGGCTTAAGCCAAAATTCAAGCAATTTTCCCTCAAGAAGGACAATGTTGATGATAAATGGCTAACATACGGGGCATAATCTCCTTCAAGCGACGAATACGCGCCTCATCAGGTGGGTGGGTAGAGAGAAAGGCCGGGAGATGAGGACGCTTGCGGCTGATCTTGAGCATCTTTTGCCAGAAGGTGAGAGCGGCTCGCGGGTCATAACAGGCCTTGGCCATGAGGTAAACCCCGATCTCATCAGCCTCAAACTCCTGTTTTCGACTGTAGGGTAAGATCAGCCCCAGGGTGGCCCCGGCATCGTAGGCGGTCAAGAAGAGTTTACGCGTAGCTTGATCCTTCCAATCAAAGGCCATGGAAAGGGCCACCTCTCCCAGGCTGGCCAAAAGGGCAAGACTCATCCGTTCGGCCCCATGACGGGCCAAGGCGTGTCCTACTTCGTGACCAATAACCGTGGCCAGTTCAGCGTCGTTTTTAACAATCTTAAAGAGCCCAGTATAAACAAAGACCTTGCCTCCCGGCAGACAAAAGGCGTTTATGGTCTTTGGATCATCAATGACCTTAAATTCCCATTGAAAATCTGTTCGTCCGGTGGCCTTGGCGATCCGCCAACCTACCCGCTCGACCATAGCGTTGATCTTAGGGTCTTTGCAAAGCTTGGCCTTTTTGAGGATCTCTTTATAGGCCTGCATCCCCAAAGCCATTTCCATGTGGGGATCAATCAGGATAAGCTGTTTTCGACCGGTAACCGGGGCGGTGGCGCAGGCCGTAAGCCAAAAGAAAAGGACCAAAGGGAGCCAGAACCGAATGATTCTATACATTGCGTAGGATCACTTCACCCCCTATTCTCTCCTCCAAAAAACGCTGAAAGGTCCGCAGTTCCTCCGGACCATAGACCCCTAGAGGCATATCCGGATTTAAGGATGGAAGCTCGTTCATGAAACGCTGCAAAGCCACCCGCGGAGCCAAACTTAGCCAAGGGAGCATGGACTCTAAATCCTTTTGGCTTACAAAATAAGGGACAGCGGTAATACGCAATTCATAAGGAATACCTGCTTTTTGCAAGATAGTGAAGGACTCTTCTACCTCCTGCCAGGTGCCTCCGAGCTCCGGATACCTCTCCGGCCTGGTCTTAAAATCTACCGCTACGTAATCCAAAAGATCGGCCTCAAGTAACTCTTTCAGGATCTTGGGGCGGGAACCATTGGTGTCAAGCTTGATCTCAAGGCTAGTCTCAGCCCGAATCATTTCTAAAAGGTGACGCAAGGGCCGCGGATTAAGGGTAGGCTCCCCACCGGTAATGACTACCCCCTTGATGAACCCCTCACGCCTTCTTAATTCCAAAAGGATCTCTTCTTCGGACAGATCAGGGAGTTTGGAAAGCCTTTCCGGTAAAACAAGATCTACGTTGTAACAAAAGGGGCAGCGAAAATTGCAGCCCCCGAAAAAGACTACCGCTGAGAGTAGACCAGGATAATCGACCATACTGGTCCCGCGGAAGCCTTTGATCACTTTAGCCCCGGTTAAAGCCCATCAATTTGTGTAGAGAAATGTGTTTCCTCTCTGAAAATTCCTGTTGTTTGCCCTTGTTCCAGTTTTGTACCGGTCGAAAATAGCCGACCACCCGGGAATAGACCTCCACCGGAACGGCCTTTATCTTCACCTTGGCATTGCCTTTCTTTTCCATGGTCTCCTCCAAAAAATCTTATTGAACTGACCGATAGGCCTCCTCCGAAAGGAGGCTTAATTCTGCTTCTGAGAGTTCGATCTCCTGACCGTAGCGTTCAAGTTCTTCATCTGAATGAGGATAAGGACAGACCACATGTTTGCCCGGGATATAGCCGTGGACCGGACAAACAGAAAAGGTAGGAGTGATGGAAAAATAAGGCAACTTGAAATTATAGACTATGGCCCGCACCAATTCTTTCACGATCTTGGTGTCAGGGATCTCCTCACCGATAAAGAGGTGGACCACCGTACCCCCGGTAAAGAGAGTCTGAAGATCGTCCTGATGGGTCAGGATCTCAAAGATGTCGTCGGTGTAGTTCACCGGTAGATGGACGGAATTG
>CAZKEG010000154.1:0-3907 GCA_964551715.1 uncultured Thermodesulfobacteriota bacterium | reverse complement strand
GTCCTCGTTGAGGCCATGAGGCAAGCCAACGCTTCCTCAGGAAGGCTTCATCTCCTGGGGCTCCTCTCTGATGGAGGTGTTCATAGTCATATTGAGCATGTTTATGCCCTCCTTGAATTGGCCAAGAGAGAAGGCCTGGCGGAAAGGACCTTTGTTCATGCCTTCACCGATGGTCGAGATACACCTCCGACCAGTGGCATCGAGTATATGAGGCAACTTCTGGCCAAGATGAAGGAACTTGGGAGCGGTGAGGTGGCTTCGGTCTCTGGGCGTTATTACGCTATGGATCGTGATAAGCGCTGGGAGCGTACGGCCTTAGCTTATCGAGCTTTGGTCTTTGGGGAAGGGATAAAGGCCGATGACCCAATATTTGCTATCCAGGCGGCCTATGACCGTGGTGAGACAGATGAATTCATCAAACCTACGGTCATTGTCAAAGACAATCAGCCGGTGGCCACCATCGAAGACGGAGACGCAGTAATCTTTTTTAATTTTCGTCCGGACCGGGCCCGTCAACTCACCATAGCCTTGACTGATCCGAATTTCAAAGAGTTTGACCGAGGAAAGGTCCCTAAGCTTTCTTATTTCGTCTGTATGGCCCTTTATGACGAAGAATTTGATCTCCCGGTGGCCTTCCCTCCGGAAAGATTAGAACGTATCTGGGGAGAAGAAATCAGCCGGGCCGGGCTTCTTCAACTCCGGATCGCGGAGACGGAAAAATATGCCCATGTAACCTATTTTTTTAATGGCGGTGAGGAGGAACCCTTTCCCTTGGAAGACAGGAAACTCATCCCTTCTCCTCGAGAGGTCCCCACTTATGATCTCAAACCGGAGATGAGTGCTTATGAGATCACGGCAGAGGTGATCGAGCGCATCAAACAGAATAAGTATAAATTCATCGTAATGAATTATGCCAATGGAGACATGGTCGGCCATACCGGGGTACTTGAGGCGGCGATCAAGGCGGTCAAGGTGGTTGATGAATGTGTAGGAAAGGTGGTCAAGGCCTTTCAAGAATATATGGGTGGGTCGATCATTGTCACCGCTGATCATGGTAATTGCGAGATGATGATTAACCCAGAGACCGGTGAGCCGTTTACTGCCCACACCGCCAATCCTGTTCCATTTTATCTGGTAGATGACCGTTTTAAAGGGGTCAAGCTAAAAGAGGGAATTTTAGGGGATATTGCCCCTACTGGTCTCTATCTCATGGGCCTTTCTATCCCCTCTCAAATGACGGGAAAGGTCTTGATTGAAGGGGTTTAGGGCGGGGCTTAAGCCCCGCCAAAAATTAGGCCACGGCCTCAAAGGCCTCGCGGGCAGCCTCAATGGTATAGTCGATTTCTTCTTCGGTATGGGCAAGGGAGACAAAGGCGGCCTCAAATTGAGAGGGAGCCAGATACACCCCACGGGCAAGCATCTCTCGCCAGAATTTGCCATAGCGCTCAGTATCCGAGGCTGACGCAGAAGCAAAATCCGTCACTTCTCCTTCGCAGAAGAAACAGGTCATCATGGAGCCTACGCGGTTAAAAGTCACCTTGGCCCCGGCCTCTTTAGCTGCCTTGGCCAGGCCTTCGGCCAGTCTCTTAGAGAGTTCTTCAAGGCGGTCATAGATTCCTGGCCGAGAAAGAATTCGCAAAGTAGCCAGGCCAGCGGCTACAGCAATAGGATTGCCGGATAAGGTACCGGCTTGATAGACTGGGCCATCAGGGGCGATGTGTTTCATGATCTCTGCCTTGCCACCATAAGCCCCGACTGGTAGACCGCCGCCGATGATCTTCCCAAGACAGGTGAGGTCCGGGGTTACTCCATATAGTCCCTGCGCTCCGGAAAGCCCCACTCGAAAGCCGGTGATCACCTCATCAAAGATTAAAAGGGCGCCGTGTTTGAGGGTGATCTCTCTAAGCCCTTCAAGAAAGCCTTCTTTAGGCGGAATGACACCCATGTTACCGGCGATGGGTTCGACAATGACCGCGGCAATCTCTTCTCCCATCTTTTTAAAGGCCTTACGCACGGCCTCAAGGTCGTTATACGGCAGAGAAATGGTATTGCTCACGATTTCCTCAGGTACCCCTGGGCTTCCTGGAATACCCAGGGTAGCCACCCCAGAACCAGCCTTGACTAGAAAGGAGTCGGCATGTCCGTGATAGCAGCCATCGAACTTGACAATCTTTTTCCGCCCGGTGTAACCGCGGGCCAGGCGTACGGCACTCATGGTGGCCTCAGTGCCGGAATTGACCAGCCGCACCATCTCCACTGAAGGGACGAATTCGCAGATCAAACGGGCCAATTCTACTTCCATCCAAGTAGGAGCCCCAAAGCTAGTACCGCTTTCGGCGGCGGCCTGTACGGCAGAGACTACTTCCGGATGGGCGTGTCCCAAGATTAACGGCCCCCAAGAGGCTACGTAGTCTATATATTCTTGGCCATCGACGTCGATCAAAAACGGCCCGGCACCGCTGGCAAAAAAGACTGGATCAGCCCCCACTGACTTACAGGCCCTCACCGGGCTGTTTACCCCTCCGGGGATGACCTTGATCGCCTCTTCAAAGAATTTGCGTGATAAAATGCCAGCCATTTCAGACCTCCTTTTTAAATTCGAAATATCGTCTCGTCCGACGAATGATTTCTTTTTCGGTAAAAAGTAGTTCGTAATCCGAAAGACCTAGGTCTTGGGAGAGCCTTTTAACTAGTCTCTGACAGGCCTCTTCGTCTTCGGCATGGATCATGGTGTAGAAATTATATGGCCAATCCGGAGCAGTCTTTCTTACATAACAGTGAGTGATAAAGGGGTAGGTGGCACACTTCTTACCAATTTCTTCAAGGTGTTCTTCGGGGACAATCCAGGCCACCATGACGTTTCCCCGATAGCCTGAGCGATCATGGCGTACGGTGGCCCCGAAACGTCTGATGATCTTTTTTTCGATCAATTCTTTGATTCCTTGGATGACCTCTTCTTCAGAGCAACCCAATCTTTGAGCCAGTTCAAGATAAGGCCGTTCGACAAGGGGGAGACTTTCGCTCAGAAGGGCGATCAGTCTTTTTTGAAAGGCAGTGATAGACATGAGATAGAAGAAAACTTAATTAGGCGGAAAAGGCAACCATTTTTTAGAATTTCCCGAGTAAGATGGCCAACCCGATACCGATAAAGACGAGGCCAGAAGAGATCTTCAAAAACTTCACTGGTAGATGTTCGCCGATAAACTTTCCGGCTAAGACGCCCAAGGCTGCGGCCAAGACCAAGGCTCCGGCGGAACCGGCAAAGATGAGCCAACGGTTGGCGCTCTTGGCTGAAAGCACTAGGGTGGCCAATTGGGTCTTATCACCTAATTCCGCCAAAAAGATGGTCAAAAAGGTCACCCAAAAGAGTTTCACTCTTGAGATTCTTAGTGTTTTTGGGCACTAAATTTAATAACTAAAGCCGCGGTGGCTGCTCCAAGGCCAAAGAGCACCGCCCGGCGCAAGAGACGGAGGGCACGACTCTTTTCTAGCCCCTTTTTCCATTGTCTTGAAAGAGTTTCTTTCTTCATTGACGTATAGACTAAAATAACTATTGTTTGGCGGCAAGGAGGAAAGAATGGGAGAGATAAAAAGCACCTTGGAAATAGCCCTGGAAAAGGCTGAAAAGATTGGTCGGGCCTCTAAAGAAGAGCTTCGGCGGGAAGAATTGATCAAACAAGGGCGACGGTTGGCAGCCCGTTTCCTTCAGGAAAGTGATTTTGAGCTCTCTAAGGCCTTAGCCGAGGTCTCTCCAGAGGACAGGCCTTTGATCCTGAAAGGGGCGGTTGATACCTTTCTACGGAACATCGTCTTCCCTCGAGATGGTCAAGACTTGGAAGAAATTCGCCGGGTGCTGCAGGGGTTGGTGGTGATCTTCGCCACTTTTCCCGAGGTACGCAATCTGGCC
>CAZKEG010000153.1:0-3941 GCA_964551715.1 uncultured Thermodesulfobacteriota bacterium | reverse complement strand
AATTTGTTTATAATAAGGAATATAACAAGGCAAATATTACTGATATTCAGGCTTTTATCAATAAATTACGCGAAGAATATAAAATTACAGATGCCAATCTCTTAACCGTTGGTCTGATAATAATGTCTATTGTTATTGCTTTGTTTTTGACCCATGGTGTGTGGCATATGGAGGTAAGTATTGCCGCCCTTTTCGGAGCCAGTATCCTTTTCACCTATGGAGTGATTACTAGAAAGGTAGATATGTTACACCTCATCGAAAAAGATATTGAGTGGTCTACTCTCCTCTTCTTTGTCTTTTTATTTATCCTGGTTGGTGCCGTTGAAGATGTTGGTCTGCTTGACCTAATAGCCGATTGGGTCCTTGAACTCTCCCATGAAAGTTTGGTCGTGGCTATTTGTCTAATCCTTTGGGTAGCGGCCCTGATGAGCGCCTTTGTCGACAATATTCCCTTTACCGCTACCATGCTCCCCATCACCGCTTATCTTACTCGAGTCATCCCCGGGGCTGAGAGCAACGTCCTTTGGTGGGCCTTGGCCTTCGGGGCCTGTTTCGGTGGGAACGGGACCATGATCGGGGCCAGTGCTAATGTGGTTACCCTGGGCATCGCTGAATCCGCCGGTTATAGGATCAAGTTTTTCGAGTATATGAAGGTTGGTTTCCTTTATATGGTCCTTAGTGTGGCCTTGGCCAACGTCTGGCTCCTTATCTTTTATTAAAAAGTTCTTTTAGCACACGGAGGCCTAAGATGACCAACAAAGAACTCCTTCCTAAGATGGGCAAGGTCCTTATCCCTATAGAAGAGAGTGTGTGTTCGGAACGAGCCTTAGTCTTTGCCGGGTGTCTTCTCGCTCGACTCTCCCCGGAGATAACCCAGGAAGTCTGGGTAGTTCATGTGCTTTCTGCCACCTATCTCCAAACCATGGCCGAGCGTCTTGATTTTCGGGTGGAGGTCTTAAAGGATACAGCCTTTTTCCGAAGTCTAAGGGAAAATTATCTGAAAGAAAAGGTCTATCCCCTCCTGGATAAGGCCCTTGATGAATTGCGGGCCTTGGGGGTCAAGGCTGAACTCAAAAAAGAGGTCTTACACGGTGATCCAGCCAAAGAGATCATCAAAATGGCCCAGGAAGGAAGTTTTCAGACGGTGATCATGGGCCGTCGAGGGCTTTCCTGTTTAAAAGAGAAATTTTTGGGGAGTTGCAGCCTGGCGGTCTCCCATCGCTCCGGTAGCCACACCACTTATATCGTGGGGCAGAAGATAAAGGATCACACCTGTCCGTCTTTAAAGATCGTCGTTCCGGTAGATGGTTCTAAACCTTCTTTAGGGGCCCTCAGGGAGGCTTGTGGTCTAGCGCTAGCCTTAGACGATAAAGTGGAAGCCGTAAGCCTTCTACACGTGATCGATGCCGCCTATGAACTGGATCACCTGCCGGAAAGGATCGAAGAGGCCAAAAAGCTCCTTGAAGAGTTCAAGGACAAGGCCCTTTCATCCGGGGTCCCGGAAGGGATGCTTCAGACCGATATACGCATAGGGCGTCCAGCAAGCGAAATCATTTCCTATGCCAGTGAAGAGGGTTTTAATCTCATAATTATGGGTCGCCGCGGGCTTACCGGGTTAAAGGAGCTTATCCTGGGTAGTGTCTCTAGTAAGGTCTTGCACAAGGCCGAGGATTTTACCGTGGCCTTGATTTCTGAATAAAGGGGGAGCTTTGCTCCCCTAAGTTTACTGGTCCTCTTCCTTAATTCGCGTTATCATTAACCCTCCTGATAATATTCTAGGTGAAGGTATGAAGATAGGCATTCTTGGTCTGCCACAGGCGGGTAAGACGACCATTTTTCAGGCGGCGGCTGGGCAATTTGCTAGCCAAGAGGAAAGGGCTGGGGTCGTTCGCCGAGCGGTAGTCAAGGTCCCGGATCAACGCCTTGATGTCCTTCAGGAATTCTTTCGATCTCCCAAGAAGACCCCAGCTCAGGTGGAATATCTTGACCTGGCTTTTGACCTACGGGAGAGAGAAGGCCGGGGGCAGGAGTTAGAGCGCCTTTTAAACGAACTCAAACCAGCAGCGGCCCTGATTCTGGTGGTACGAAACTTTGAACTGGCTGGGCTTCCTCCAGAGCCTCAAAGAGAGCTTGATATCCTCCATGAAGAGATGCTCCTCTCTGATCTGGCCATTGTGGAAAGGCGCCTTGAGCGCTTGGAAAAGGAGGTCAAAAAAGGCAAGGTGTCCAAGGAAGGAGAGCTTGAACTACTCTATCAGGCCAAAGGACTCTTAGACCAGGGAAAGCCCCTCAGGGTGGACCAAAGGCTCCGAGAAAGCCCTTTGATGCGTGGTTATACCTTCCTGAGTATCAAACCCTTATTAGTGGTCATTAATTGTGGGGAGGAAACAGAGGCCCCGCAGCTCAAGCTTCCTCCGCAGACCGAAGTTATGGCCCTTAAAGGGCGACTTGAGGCCGATCTTACGGAACTATCTCCAGAAGAAGCGGCCATCTTTCGAGAAGAATACGGCCTTTCCGAACCTGCCCTACCAAGGCTCATCAAAAAGAGTTTCGAGATCTTGGATCTAATCTGTTTTTTCACCGGTGGAGAAAAGGAGACTAAGGCCTGGCCAGTTCGTCGCGGAACCACGGCCCAAAAGGCTGCTGGGGTCGTTCATTCCGATATGGAACGGGGATTTATTCGGGCAGAAGTCATCAACTTTGAAGAGCTTATTTCTTTTGGCTCCTATACAAAGGCCCAGCAGGCAGGCCGCGTCCGTTTGGAAGGTAAGGATTACCTGGTTCAAGACGGAGATGTGATCTTTTTCCGCTTTAAGGTGTAACTCTATAAAAATCCGTGCTCTCTTAAGAAGTCCAGAGAGATTTTGTCTTTTTTGAGATAAGGCCGTAGGAGGTTTTCGATATACTTTCCGATAAGATCTACTTCTATGTTGACTCGATCTCCTGGCTGTCTGAAACCCATGGTGGTCAGTTTGGCGGTATGCGGGATGATGGCCAGTTTTATTTCCACCCCGGAGACCTCGTTTACCGTTAAGCTTATACCATCTATGGCGATGGAACCCTTTTCGATCACATATTTACTGAGTTCATTAGGGATTTTTACCGTGTAAAAGATAAACTCACCGGTCTCTTGGCGGCTGATCACCTGGCCTACTCCGTCTACGTGGCCGGAAACCAAATGTCCACCGAGACGATCTCCTAGACGAAGGGCCCGTTCCAGGTTGACCTTGCTCCCTATCGAGAGTTCTCCGAGGGTGGTGCGATTTAAAGTTTCGGGCGAGACATCTACGGCAAAACAAGGGCCGGAGATATCGACTACCGTGAGACAGGCCCCGTTAACCGCAATGCTATCACCCAGTTTGGTATCTGAAAGCTCAAAAGGGGCCTTGATCTCAAAGCGATACCCCTTGGCCGTGGGCCTCTTCCCCACAATCTCTCCCAACCCTTCTACAATTCCGGTAAACATAGCAATCTCCGATGTTTAAATTTTCTCGATAACCATAACAAAGCAAACCCGTCCGGTGAACCGCTCTCGAGTTTAGAGAGACATCTTAAAAATTTTACATTTGGTTTGTTTTACGTGTACACCTTCGTGTCTGGTAGTGATAAAGACCAAATGTCGGTCCAGATAAAAGCTCTCCGAAGTCCGTATTTGCGAAAGAGATGATAACAGACCTCAAAGTAGGCTTTAAGGGACTCTCTTTTGAAGAACTTGCCGTAGAGGGGCTTTCCGGTGGCATCGTCCAGAGCCAGGATAAGGGTATAGGGTTTATCACCGAACCAATGGTGGAGAGAGCCGTCAAGGAAGACCATTTGTCCTTCTTTAGGGGGGCCCTATGGTAAATTTTGTGTAAAGGGTTTTAAGCCTTTTGCCATGAACCGCCCTGGGTTTTCCGAAGGCTCTATTGTGTGAGTCCTGCTACCATAACAGAAGCTCTTCG
>CAZKEG010000152.1:0-3950 GCA_964551715.1 uncultured Thermodesulfobacteriota bacterium | reverse complement strand
CGGAGGAGGCCTATCAACGATTTCGTCGCAAAAAAGAGGCCATTGAAAAGGCCCTTGAGCAACTCAAAAGGATCAAAATCCGCCCGGAAGAGGTCAACCATTTGCTGGCGGAGATGGGGTCGACCCCTCTCAAACAACCTATCAGTCTCTTTGACCTCCTCAAACGCCCGGAGGTCTCTTTAGAAAAGATGAAACAAATTTCCCCTTTACTTAATGAATTGACCGATGAGATACTACAGCAGATCGAGATCGAGACCAAGTATGCCGGGTATGTAAATCGCCAGAGACAAGAGATTGAACGCTTCAAGCGTTGGGAGGCTATGCGTTTACCGAAAGACCTAAATTATTGGGATATACCTGGGCTCTCCACCGAGATTCGAGAAAAACTATCCAAGATTCGCCCTCTCTCTTTGGGTCAGGCCCTTCGTATTTCAGGAGTCACGCCAGCAGCCATTGCCGCCATCCAGGTATATCTAAAGAAGAGGGGCTGGCGCCCCCTTAAGGAACAAGCGGCTTAAGCCAGGGAAGGAGCAAGAGAGGAATGAGCACCGTGACTAAAGAAAAAAAAGAGGCTACAAAACTCGTTTCAGAAGAGCTAGAAAAGGGTGCCAAGACTGCGGAGAAAAAAGAGGCCTTAAAGGCCAAGTCTTCTAAAGGCAAACATTCTCGAAGGAGCAAAAAGACCCGTGCCCAAGAGCCTCCAGAAGAGGATCTTCGCCTTCCGGCGGTAGCCGAAGGAGAAAACACCACCCCAGCGGTCCTTGATCCTTTACAGCAGTATTTAAAAGAGATCAGTAAATTTCCTCTTTTAAGCCGCGAAGAAGAAGAGAGGTTAACCAAAGAATATTATAAGACCAGGGACCCGCGTATCGCCTATCGCCTGGTGACCTCCAACCTGAGATTGGTGGTCAAGATTGCCCTGGATTTTCAAAAATTCTGGATGCAAAACTTCCTCGACCTGATCCAAGAAGGAAACGTAGGCCTGATGCAGGCGGTCAAAAAATTTGACCCCTATCGCGGGGTAAAATTTTCTTATTACGCCTCTTTTTGGATCAAGGCCTATATCCTGAAATTCATCATGGACAATTGGCGTCTGGTAAAGATCGGCACTACCCAGGCCCAACGCAAGCTATTTTACAACCTGCGTAAAGAAAAGGAACGCCTGGGGGCCATGGGGTTTGAGCCGGTGCCAAAGCTCATCTCTAAACGGCTCAACGTCCGCGAAGAGGACGTAATCGAGATGGAACAACGCATGAGCGCCGCTGAGATCAGCCTTGATGCCCCGATCAAAGACGACTCAGACGAATTACATCGGGATTTCTTGGCTGCCCCGAACCCCCCGGTAGAGAATCAGGTGGCCAAGGACGAAGTATTAACAAGGCTTCGCCAAATTCTCGATGAATTTGGAAAGAACCTAAAGGACAAAGAGCGGGTCATCTTTTATGAACGTCTGCTCTCAGAGGACCCGCTTACTTTACAACAGATCGGCCAACGTTTTGGTATTTCGCGTGAGAGGGTAAGACAAATCGAGGAACGTTTGTTAAAGAAGCTTCGAAAATATCTGAAAGAGAGGCTACCAGATGCCGATAATTATCCGCTTGCCCTTGAAGGTGCTTAGTCTATGGGGGCTCTTTTCCCTCCTCCTTATCTCTCACACCCTAGCCCGCAAGTGTCCAAAGGCCGAAATCTATTATCACTTTCTGGTGGCAGAAGAAAAGATCGACCAAAACCAATTAAAATCCGCGGCCAAGGATCTTGAACGGGTCATAGCCTGTGATCCAAAGGCTGTCTATCCTCGCAAGGAATTGATGAAGATCTACGCCCAAGAGGGCAAGTACCAAAAGGCCATCACCCTGGCCCATGAGATCCTAAAGCGCGCCCCTAAGGATAGAGAGACCCGTTTTATCTTGGGAAAACTATATCTGGCCCAAGGGCGTCCGGCCCGGGCAGCGGAGACTTTGGAAAACCTCCTTGAAGAAGACCCCTCTTATGAAGAGGCCCTTTCTCTGCTTACCATGATCTATCTCCATCAAAAGAAGATTGATCAGGCCCTCGAGGTCATCGAACGTTTGAGAGCTCAACACCCCAAGGTCCCGGTCCTTTGGCTTGAGCTGGCCAGACTCTATCGACAAAAGGGAGACTTTAAAAGGGCCCGAGAGGCCTATCAGAAGGCCCTGGCCTTAAGGCCTGATTCTGTCCAGTGGACCCTTGAGTATGGTGAGTTCTTGGAAAAACTGGGTGAGGTCAAGGAGGCTGAAAAGCTCTATCAAGATTATCTAAAACGAAATCCGGAAAATTTTCATCTACAGGAGGCCTTACTCCGCCTTTTTATCCGCCAAAATCGTTATGAGGAGGCCTTAAAGGTCGTTGAAGAAATGGAGAAAAAGGTCGGTCAGCAACTCCAGCTCGAGATTAGAAAGGCCTCCATCCTACTCAATCTAAAAAGAGACAGAGAAGCTGAGGAGATCTTGAGACAGCTCCTCTTAGAACACCCGGAAAATGACATGGCCAGGTTCTATCTTGGGGTGGCCTTGGAACGCCAAGGTCGCGGAGAGGAGGCCATCTACCAATACGAAAGTATCCCGCCTAGCTCTGATGTGTTTCGCCTGGCCGTAAGGAGGCTGGCGGTCTTAGTCAAAGATCCTTCGGAGCTAAAGGCCCTCTTAGAGCGGGCCCTGGAGCAATATCCAGACGATAAGGAACTCTATGCCTTGGCCGGGAGTGTGTTCGAAGACCTTGATCGCTGTGACCTGGGGTATGAGTTTATCAAACGAGGGCTTGAGGAATTCCCAGATGACGAACAACTGTTGCTTTCCGAAGGATTTCTCCTGGTGTGTCTGGGACAGGAAAAAAAGGCCTTGGAGATAGTCGAATCTTTGCTGGCCAAAGACCCAAACAACCCTACTATTTTGAATTTCGTCGGTTATACCTACGCCGACCTTAACCAGGAACTTGATAAGGCAGAAAAACTAATTAAAAAAGCTTTGAAATTCAAACCTAATGATGGTTATATCCTCGACAGTCTGGCCTGGGTCTACTATCGTAAAGGCCAATATCAAAAGGCCTTAAAGATCATCCAAAAGGCCCTTAAGCGAATCAACGATGATCCTATCATTTATGAACATTACGGAGATATTCTGAAGGCCTTGGGTCGAGAGAAAGAGGCAATTGAGGCCTATCAAAAGGCTCTTAAATACGTGAAGAAAAAGAGAGATAAAGAACGCTTGGAGAAGAAAATCAAGGTCCTGTGCGCAAATTCGTCCTCCTCTTCTTTTTGATATTGCTAATTGGTTGTGCCTTTCACGCCCCGGAGCCGGTCTCCCCTGAGGCCTTGAAGGCCCCTCCTCTTACCTCGGTGAAGGCCCAAGTGTATTACCAGCTCAAGATCCCGAAAAAAGAACTCTGCGGGAGGTTGCTCCTCTTGGCCGATCCTTTTGGGCATCTCTATTTCGAGAGCTTAAGCCCCCTTGGCCTGGCCCTTTTCCAGGGGAATCTCGCCGAGAATTATGCTTGCGGGGTCTTTTTCCCCAGGCAAGAGGTCCTGGTCTTGGTTATGAACCAGGTCCCACCGAGTCTGGCCAAGGCCTGGACGTACCTCCTCTTGGGCGAAATTCCCCCTTCTTGGTTCTCAAAACTGAGCAAGGCCCAAAAAACCGGTTCCCAAATCAAGGCTTATTTTGATCCGGAAAAGAATCTAAAAATAGAAGGGATCTTTTCACCCTCTGACCATCAGCTCCAAAGACTGGTCGTCAAATACCAGGGGCGCACCTTAATAAAGGCCTTTTATCAGAGGGAAAACAGACGCCTTGTCCTTACCAAGATTAAGGTCCCCTTAAGTCACTTGACCCTTAGTTTAAAATTTTTACGAATAAAACCAGCCTCTCTCAGCCCTGACTTTTTCGTCATCTATCCTCCAAAGAATTTTCAAATAAAGACTTATACTTTCTCCC
>CAZKEG010000151.1:0-3962 GCA_964551715.1 uncultured Thermodesulfobacteriota bacterium | reverse complement strand
AGAGTCCGGTGACAAAGATAAGGCCCGGGATACCCAGTTCAAAGGTAAAACGTTTGCCTTTTTTCTTAGCCATCACATCCTCTCCGGAGCTGAGACTCCTAATAGCCAAAGCCCTTGGGCAATGACCTGTTTGAGGGCCTTGGCCAAGGCCAAACGGGCCTGGGTGAGCCCTTCCTCTTCACCCAAAAAACGATGTTTGGTGTAGTAATTATGAAAGGCGGTGGCCAGATCTAAGAGATAAAAAGTGAGGCGGTGTGGTTCGCATTTTAAGGCTGCGGCTTCGATCACATCTGGGAAATAGTCAAGTAATTTGAGGAGAGTAAAATCTTCAGCTTCGTTCAAGAGGGAAAAATCTATTTCCACGAGGGGTTTTAGTTCCACTTGGGCTTCTTTGGCCTTGCGAAAGATGCTTGTCAGCCGGGCATGGGCGTATTGGACATAATAGACCGGGTTTTCCTGGCTCTGACGCTTGGCCAAGTCCACGTCAAAGTCAAGGGGGCTGTCGGCTCGGCGGGTAAGAAAGATAAACCTGGTGGCATCTCGGCCTACTTCATCAAGGAGTTCACGCAAGGTGACGAACTCCCCGGCCCGGGTGGACATGCTTTTTAACTCGCCACCCTCGATGAGATTGACCATCTGGATAAGGATCACCTGTAGTCTCTCCGGCTCGATACCCAGGGCCTTTACCGCGGCTTTAAGCCTGGGGATATAGCCATGATGGTCTGCTCCCCAAATATCCACCACTTGATCATAGCCCCTAGTCAGAAATTTATGGTGATGATAGGCGATATCCGAGGCGAAATAAGTCGGCTCTCCGGAGGCCCTGATGACGACTCGGTCTTTCTCATCACCGAAATCTGCAGCTTTGAACCAAAGGGCCCCGTCCTTTTCATACAAGAGCCCCTTTTTCTTGAGAAGATCAAGGGCCCTTTTTACCTCGCTGCTCTCATAAAGGCTCTTTTCAGAGAACCAGGAATCATACGTGACGCCGAAGTCTTCCAGGTCTTTACGGATGCCGGAGAGGATCTTTTCCACGGCGAAATTTTTGGCGATCTCAACGGCTTCTTCCTCAGGCTTGGTAAGCAGATCCGGCTCTTGGGCCAAGAGCTCGCGGGCCAATTCGCGGATATATTTCCCTTGATAGTGATCTTTAGGAAAATCTGTCTCCTCTCCGGAAAGTTCCTTGGCCCTTAGGTAGACCGAGTGCCCGAGGATCTTCATCTGTCGGCCTACATCGTTAATGTAGTACTCCTTTTCCACTTCGAAACCGGCCCAGGAAAGGACTCGGGCCAAGGTATCACCTACGGCGGCTCCGCGTCCGTGACCGATGTGAAGAGGCCCGGTTGGATTGGCGGAGACGAATTCGACCTGAATCTTTTGGCCTTGGCCTACTCGACTCCGACCGTATTTTTCACCCAGGGTAAGGATGTTTTTGGGGACTTGTTGCCAATAGGCCGGGGCGATAAAGAAGTTGATGAAACCTGGCCCAGCTACTTCTACTTTGGAGAAAAGATCTCTTTTTGAGCCCAGCCTTTCGGTGAACCAGAGGGCTATCTCCCGCGGATTACGTTTGGCCTGACCGGCAAGACTTAAGGCCGCATTGGTGGCATAGTCCCCATGTTCTTCGACCTTTGGAGGCTCAACCTGAAACCTCGGGGAGATCTCTTTCGGTAAGATACCGAATTCTTGGGCCTCCTTGATCAGTTTTTCTATTTCCTCGGTAATGACCTTGGCAATCATCACTTAAGCGTTACGTCACGGGTGAAGTCTGGACAGCGAAATGGACTACCTGTGTCACGAGTGAAACGCTTTTGACAGGTCTCCCGCCAGGCACATACCGCGCAAAGGGCCAACTCTTCGGCCGTACCTCCGGATTCGAGATAGACCCTAGCTTCAGCCAAGATGAGCCGGGCATTACCCATGGCCAAGGCGGCCTTACGCAGCTTTTCGGCCAAGGTCTTTTGGCCTTCTTCCTCCAGCCGATCGGCCCAGACCTCAAATTCTTTGGCGTGTTCAGCCACGTGTTCTTCCCAATGAGGTAATATTTTGGCCAGTTTTTCTTTAGTATCACTCATGTTTGCCCCTCCGGCTCGATGATTACGGAATGTTTCAAGAAATCAATCTCACGGATGCGGCCCTTGATCTCCTTTGGTTCTTCAAAAAATGACTTAAGGATCAGACCTTCTTCGGTGATCTCTATTCCGATCACCTCTTTCATAATTTCTATTTCTTGGCCATCCTGTCTCAGATAAACCTTTGCCTGGCACATACCAACCTCCGTTGCAAAGAAAACGCGACCCTACGGCAATGTCAATGGAGAGACTAAGAGTATCACGCCACACTGGCTCTACCAAGTCTAGAAACTAGAGGATTAGATTTCGATAAGGAAGAGGTCGGGCAGATCCCGACCCCTTCCCGGATTTTTATCACTTCAAAGGAAGGAATTTTATGATACGGAAGGGGACGCAGGCCTCAAAGGAGGTCCCACCCGGCAAAAAGCCCTCTGATTGGAAGAAAGGCCACCGGTGTTTATCCTGAAAACACACCCGATAAAAACCAGGAGGCAAGGGTTTAGTCTCTTCGTTCTTGACTCCGGGGCCGTATTCTCCCGCGATCAATGGGATTCGATGATGAAGGTTTAAGACTTGGTGAGCACCCAGGGTCATCTTGGTTAAGATCATGGTACAAAAGACGCTACCCGGTTGAGTAACTACCTGATCATTTTCATCCTTAATAACAATGTCATAACAACAGCCAAGCCCTCCACCTACATTACAGATCCCAACGATAGACCGGTTGGTAAGATTGTAGTAGGTGACATTTACGTCTAAGACCCCTCCAACTGGATAAATGGCCTGATCGGTTTGGAGTTTGATCCCCCATTCTGTGGCCTTGGCTTGGCCTAAAAAGACAGACAGAAACAGGATGCTGAGGAAGATAAACACTGCCCTTTTCATGTTACCCACCTCCTATTTGTTTTTTTATATTTTAAACACCTTTTCAAAGAAGGTTAACTTTTCTTTCTAATCTTTTCAAACCAGCCGGCCTTGGCCTCAGGTATAGCATCTATTTCGGGAATATAGGGTTTTAGGTCCAGAAGAGGAGTGCCGTCAAGCGAATCTACATTTTCGATATAAAGTATCCCTCCTTCTATTTTTAGGAGACGGACTACGGAGAGCCCTATGGGATTAGGGCGTCTAGGAGAACGGGTGGCAAAAAGTCCTCGGGGTTTGGAGTCCCAAAAAGGGATTACTTCCAAAGAAAAGCCTTTACTACGATGCAAATAAGTAAGAAGGATTATATGAGAAAAACCCTCAAGATCTTTAAGCCCTGCTTGGTATTCTTCAAAGATTTTCACCGTAGCTTTAATCCCCCGGGCCAGGGTGGGCTGAACCGGAATTTCTTTCAGGTCGAAAAAGGGCGAATGGATTATACCGATGGGCCTAAATTCGATCTTCATCGGCCTATAGTCTTGATCTTTTCCTACCTGCTAAGCTTAGTCCTTTCAGAGACTTTTGGCCAAATTTAATTTAAGCCTTAAAGGCCACTATTGAAAACGTTTCATGTTATGATACAAATTGTTTCAGGTCATGAAACATTTTCACTATAAGCCTCGTTTTTTGGCAGAGCCTTTAAGGAAGGTCCTTTCCTTTGCTCCTGTGGTGGTGCTTACCGGGCCCGCCAAGTAGGGAAAAGCACCCTTTTAGCCCACAAACCCCCACTTCCCAATGGAAGGCCTTTTTCTCTTGATGATCCAGAGACCCTGAGTCTACTCAAACGTTTCCCTAGGGAAAGCATCGCCTCTTCTGACAAACTGGTCATAGATGAAGTTCAGCGTGCTCCGGAGCTACTTTCCTACATCAAAATCTTATCTATGCGGGAGACGAATACCACGAACTCCCCGGAGGAATCAGGGCCATCCCTTGGTGGTGGCTGTAATTTTTAGATCAAGGATTTTGTCC
>CAZKEG010000150.1:0-3972 GCA_964551715.1 uncultured Thermodesulfobacteriota bacterium | reverse complement strand
GCTCCCTGGCTTGGCCACAAAACGCTCAGCCACCTCCTTTTGGAACATAAAAACCGCTGTCTTCAAAACTTCTCGTTCTTTAAGGAGTTTATGAGTCAAGCGGCTGGAAAGGTAATAGGGAAGATTACGGGCAGCTTTCGGTCCTCCTCGGACTCATGGCTCGGGTGGAATGGCTGCTTACCCTTTCACCCGCCCATTTTTATCCCCGGCCAGAGGTCTCTTCCGCCGTATTGAAGATCGACTTTGAGCCCAAACGGTCTACCGAAGAGGAAGAACTGTTTAATCTGGTCAAGGTGGCCTTTGCTAAGCGCCGCAAAAAACTTGCTCGAAACCTTACGGCCTTAGGTCTTTCTCTAACCGAAGCCCAGGATTTACTAAAAGAACTTGGTTTTTCCCCTGATATTCGAGCCGAGGCCGTGCCCCCTGAAGGCTTTTTGGCCCTGGCCAGGGTCCTTCATATTAAAGCCTTACAAAGGCATCAAGGAGTTTAAACAGGTATTCGTGGACGATCTCAAAGAGTTCGTTCTGCCCCTTTATCTCTTCCACGCTTTGCACATAGGGCCCGGGAGTCAGGTCCTCCGGACAATTTTCGATCAAGGCCGCCACCGTCTCGGTGGTAATTTCTAAGTGAAATTGAAGGGCCAATACCTTTTCTTCGTAGAGAAAGGCCTGGTTTTCGCAGGCCTCAGAGCGGGCCAGATGTACTGCCTCGTTCGGGAGGGAAAAGGTCTCTCCATGCCAATGAAAGACCTCAAGTCTTTCTGGAAAGCCCTCAAACAAGGGATGGGCTAAGGCCGCTGGGGTGAACTCCACCGGGAACCATCCGATCTCTTTATAGCGCCCGGGGAAGACATCGGCTCCTAAGGCCTCGGCCAAGAGCTGGGCCCCGAGGCAGATCCCTAAGACCTTAGGGCTGTCCTCAAGAGAGAGGGCCTCCCGGATAAAGGCCTTCTCTTCCGGGAGCCAGGGGTATTGGGATTCATCATGTACACTCATGGGCCCACCCATGATCACCAGGAGATCTACTTTGCTTGGCGAAGGGAAGGGGTCATTGAGGAAAACACGGGTACTGTTTACTTGAAAACCTTGGCGATAGGCCCACTCCAAGATGGCCCCCGGGGTCTCGAAGGGAACATGTTGGATATAGTGGAGGCGTTTTTTCATTTGCCTACTCCTTAGCAGGCCTCAGCCACCTTTGGGGCCGCATTTTGTAGCGTATACCGTCTGGCTAAGTCCTTACGTTGGAGATAGGCCTCCCGTACGATATGCATGTCCTCGACGAAGTGCGGGAGTTCTTCGAGGGTCAGGGCCTGAGGGCCATCACAGAGGGCCACCTCTGGACGGGGGTGGAATTCTACCAGGATCATGTTGGCCCCGGCAATGACCCCCTGGGCCGCGGCATGGAAGATCTCCTGAATACCATCCGGGGCCGTCTGCCTTCGGCCTACCGAGTGAGTCGGGTCTACACAGACCGGAAGCCGCGTAAGGCTCTTGATCACCGGGACATGGGCAAAATCAACCAGGTTACGGTGAGGATCTCCGAGATTGGTCTTCACCCCCCGCAAGCAGTAGATAATATTGCGGTTACCTTCGCTGGCAATGTATTCACAGGCATTAAGACTTTCTTCGATGGTGATCCCCATACCCCTTTTATAGAGGACCGGAAATTCCTGTTGGCTGCCTACGGCCTTGAGTAACTCGAAATTTTGGGCATTACGAGTTCCGATTTGTAGCATCACCCCGGTAGGACGACCAGCCCGTTCGAGTTCTTCATAGATTTCCTCGATGTGGGACTCCCGCGTTACCTCCATGGCAATACAGCGAATGCCGTATTTACCGGCCAACTCGAACACCCAAGGTAGGCACTTACGCCCATGTCCCTGAAAGGAATAAGGATTGGTCCGAGGCTTGTAAGCGCCCATACGTGAAGTGACGATACCCACTTCTTTAAGGGCCGCAAACATCATCTCTACGTGTTCAGGGGTATCAACCGCACAAAGCCCAGCAAAGATATAGAAAGAATTCTGATCAAAATAGAGGCCGTTGTATTTAAAACCTAGGCTTTCTAAATCTTCTCGGTGACGACCGATCAAACGATATTTTTTAGAGACTCGGACGACCCGTTCCACCCCGGGGAGTTGCTGGATCTCCTCGTCTGGGATGCGGGAGGTGTCTCCAATTACGTAAATTTCGATTACTTTGCGTTCGGTCCCGGTCACCCCGGAGATACGAGTGGTGATATCCTGATAATAACGAAGGTTTTCTAAGATGCGGGTTACTTCTGGTCCAGAAGGGTCGATGTCCGGTTTAAGAATGATGATCATTTGTTTTGCCTCCTGAAATTTCTTAGATTTATTTTTTTCTAAAAATGGGCGAATGTTTCAAACATTCGAATTTATCTCCAAGGGAAATCTATTGCAAATTCAAATGAAAGTGGCTAGTAAACCTAGACCATGATCGCCTTTATCTTACACATCTTTACGGGCTTTTTGGCCATCATGAACCCTATTGGTAATGCCCCTATTTTTGTTAGCTTGGTTGAAGACTATGATGAACCAACCAAACGTTTGGTGGCCAAAAAGGCGGTAGTAACTGCCTTTATTATTTGTGCCATTTTTACGGTGGGAGGGAATATCATCTTTCGTCTCTTTGGCATCACCCTTCCGGCCTTTAGGATAGCCGGTGGCATCTTGGTCTTTCTCATCGCCTTGCAGCTCCTACGAGGGAGACACTCCCGGCAACATCATCCCGAGGAACACCCGAGCGAGGAGTCCCCAGAGGAGCTAGCTATCACCCCCTTGGGCACCCCGATTTTGGCCGGGCCTGGGACCATTACCACGGCCATGTCTTTTGTCGGTAAACATTCAAATCTTTCCACTCTAGCCCTGGTCTTAGGGGTCTTTTTGATCGTTTGCTTCCTCACTTATTTTTGTTTTGTATACGGTGAGGCCCTCCTTGATCGATTGGGTAAGGGAAAAATCGGGGTTATCACCAGGCTGATGGGTTTGATTCTGGCTGTAATAGCCGTGCAAATGGTCCTTGAAGGCCTGAAAGAAGCCTTTCCTTACTTAGAATTGACCACCCAAGGCCTTTTATCTCCCACGGCTTCGGAGGTTTAAGGGGTTTTGGCCAGAGGAAGTATTTCCCAGCGGTAAAGAGAAAGATCGATAATCAATAAGCGCCCAGCCAGGGTATCAGGCCAACCAAGGAGGGGTTTGATGGCCTCAAGGGCTTGAATAGCTCCTAAGAAAAAGCAGATAAAAGCCGTGGCCGGAACGGTCTTTTCTTCTTTGGCTCCGGCAAAGATTTCGGAAAGCCTCGGTGTCTTACCGGGGATGATACTGGTCACCTGTCCGAAGAATCCATCGAGCCCGGCATGGACCAAGAAACATCCCCTTTCTTGGCAGAGAGTATCGAGCAAGAAACGTGATGACCAGTTGTCCAGGGCGTCAATCACCCCTACTATTTGAGGGGGTAAAACAAATCCTGCTTCGAGAGGCCTTTTTAGAGGGGAAATTTCTACCTCCGGTCTTATGACTTTGAGCCGTTTACAAGCTGCTTCCACTTTGGGTTGACCAAGGTCATCCCTGGTGTAAAGGATTTGGCGATTGAGATCCGGGGCACCTACTACCTTGTGATCAAGGAGATATAAAGAACCCACTCCTGATCGTACCAATATTTCGGCGGCTACACATCCAAGGCCTCCTACTCCAGCTACAAAGAGAGAAGCGTCCTTTAAACGATCTTGATCTTCCGGAGGAATGAGTGCTTGCTGCCGAGCGAAGATCTTGGAGGAGGTTTCCTACGGGTCTTTGGTTGATCGAGTTTTAACTCGATTTCTCCTCTTTAATTCCAAGTACAAGGTACCAAAAAACTTTATTTGCATAATCTACCCCGAATTAAGCTACTTGTTAGATTAACCGTCATGAGCGATTGCTCACAACGAAAACATGAAAAAGCGCCGCGGGGACA
>CAZKEG010000149.1:0-3980 GCA_964551715.1 uncultured Thermodesulfobacteriota bacterium | reverse complement strand
GAAAAAGACCAAGAGGTGTGCCTGGTAAAGAGGGTGCCTTTTGTTTATCAGGTAAATCAGTCCCTTATAGAGCCCTTTTTCAAGCCGGTTTTTCCTTAACGCACGCACACAGCTCGGATCTGACGCAGATCGGTATCTCCGGCCAGCACTTTCCAGATACCGTCTTGTTTAAGGGTGAGCATTCCGTTGCGCATGCCAGCGTCTCTTATTTCGTGTACTGGAGCAGCCTTGACGATGAGTTGTCGAATCTCGTCGTTGGCCATTAAGAGTTCGTGGATGGCCAGTCGCCCGCGATATCCGGTTTGATTGCAGTGTGGGCACCCCTTGGGGCGGTAGAGGGTGACCCCTTTAAAGTGTTCTTTGGTCAATGGTTTGACTGGATGAGGACCATATTCCTCGATGAGTTGTTCGATTTCTTCTTCTGATGGTTCATAGGGCTCTTTACAGACTTTGCACAATCTTTTGGCCAAGCGCTGGGCAAGGATGCCTAACAAGGCGTCAGCGAAGTTATAGGGGTCCATCCCCATGCCCAGCAGTCGGGTGACGGTTTCCGGGGCGCTGTTGGTGTGGAGGGTGGTGAAGACCAGGTGTCCGGTCAAGGAGGCCTCAATCACCGTGCGGGCTGTTTCTTCGTCTCGGGTCTCACCGATCATGATGACATCAGGGTCGGCTCGAAGGAAGGCCCTGAGGACCCTGGCAAAGGTGAGCCCGATCTTTGGTTTGACCTGAACCTGGCGCAAGCCTTCCTGGACGATTTCTACCGGGTCTTCAGCAGTCCAGATCTTTTTGTTAGGACGGTTGATGTAACCCAAGGCCGCGTGGAGGGTGGTGGTCTTACCGGAGCCCGTAGGCCCAACCACGAGAATCAGACCGTAGGGCATCTCAAGGAGTTTTTTGAGGCGCTCGAGATTTTCTTCAGAGAGCCCCAGTTGATCAATGGGCATGGCCTCCACCGAGGCCAAGATTCGCATGACGACGTCTTCGTTATTTTCAATGGTGGGGATGGTGGCCACCCGGACCTCAAAGGCACGACCATTTTTCATCTTGAACTTGATCTTTCCGTCCTGAGGGAGGCGCTTTTCGGCGATGTCTAGATTGGCCATGATCTTATAACGAGAAATAAGGGCCCGTTTATAAGTGTAAGGGATGTTTTTGAAGAGGTGACATTCACCGTCGATTCGCAGACGGACCTGGGCCCCACGTTTGCCGGTCAGAGACTCGATATGGATATCTGAGGCCCCGCGGCGATAGGCCTCTTCCAAGATGTGGTTGGCCAGTTGGACGACCACGCTGTCGGCAATTTCTTCGGTGTCTTCACCTTCTTCCTCTTCTTCGCTGACCACTTCCAGTTCACCGAGTTCGTCAGGGAGATCAAAATTGGCTTTTCCATAGAAGTAATCAATGAATTTATTGATGTCTTCTTTGAGGGCCACCCGGATTTCAAATTCTTCGGCCTTGAGAACGCGGCGGATAAGGTCCAGACGAAAGGTGTCTGAAGGGTCGTCAATGGCCAGGATGACCCGCCCTCCCTTTGCGGCGATAGGGACACAGACGTTTTCCCGAAAAAAGTTTTCCTTGATTCCTTCAAGGCACTCAGGTTTGGGGCCGACTTCCAGTTCATTAAACTCAATGAAGGGACAACCGTAGTAGGCACTTAGGGCCTTACCGATATCCTTCTTGGAGATGCCAAAGTCCTCCATCAGGACTTGTTCTATACTGATCTTCTTTTCTTCGGCCAGTTTGCGGGCCTCCTTGTACATCTTCTCGTTAAGGAGCCCCTTGGTGAAGAGTAGCTGGAACCGGCCATATTTCTTCTGCCTTTCGCGGAGCTTACGGACTTTTTCTTCCACATCCAGGTAATCGGCATTGAAATGGTAGGCCTTGCTGTAAGCTGCCAAGGCCTTTTCGATATTTTGGGCCCTTTCGTAGATCTGCCCGAGGAGGTAATTCAAGGTGACGTGGTCTTCGATGGTTACGTTGGGAAGTTCTAAGGCCTTTTGAACGATCTTGGCCGCTTCTTGATACCGGCCAACTTCCATCAACAATTCGGCCAAATGGCGATAGGCCTCTGGTTCTTCATACCCCAGGGAGATGAGTTTTTGAAAGGCCTCGATAGCTTCTTCGATAAAGCCGCCTTCCTTGAGGGCAAGGGCCTCTTGTAGGGCCCGTTCTTCTGGGGATTCTTCTTCCAAGATGGGAACCGGATCAGAGGTCTCTTTTCTGTTTTTTAGCTCGGCTATCCGGGCCAGGATTTTTTCTCGGAGGCCGTTGTCACTTTCTTTGTCTAATTGGGCCAGAATTTCCTCATAGGCAGCCAGGGCCTCTTCCACCAGGCCTTGTTCAGCGTAAATCTCGGCTTCTTGTAAAGCATGTTCCAACTCAGGAGGCATTTCCTAGTCCTTCGGCCATGATCACCGGATACTCTTCACCGTTTATGATTATTTTTCCATGAGGATGATGTTGATCTTTAATAAACCGTGCTTGTTCGGGGATATTCATCGGTTCGCTGTTATCAATAGCCAAGGCCGCTCCTTTGTCCTTTTTCCAGAGTAAGAGGAGGAGATCCCCTTCCTGATAATCCTTAAGCACTGGAAGGACGAGGGAGCGTAATTCCTCTTCTCCTTTTTGGGCCAATTCACCAGAGAGTTTGTTTTTGAGCTTCACAAAGGGGAGAAAGCCCCAAGGACCGAGGAGGAGCTTTAGGGGGAAATGCCCCTTTTGTAAGGCCTCTTGCCAATTGTCTTTGATTGGACCGATAAAGGCTACTTCTTCCGCCGGGACCAGAAATTTCCGAAAAGAAGCTTCACACATATAGGCGGCGGTAAAAGGTAGTTTGGCACTCTCTTCCTTCGGGCGCGAGACCGGAGTGATTATCTTCTTGCCCTTTAGTTTTTTGAGGGTATTCTCGGCCAAGGCCTTGAGATCAGGTCGTTTCTCCGGGGGCAATCTCTGGACGAGGTCTTCTATCTCGGAGATGGCCCGTTGACAGATTTTTTGCCAAGACCTTAACCGACTTGTGCGTTCAAATAACCAGTTAAAGAGGACAAAACGTTGGTAATCGACGGCCAATTTCTTGATCATTTCATCTAGGATCTTTTCTTCGGAAGGGGCCTCTTCCGGAGGTGAGGCCAGCCTAGCCAGGCCTTTTTTCAAGTGCGAGATATAGGGTTTGGCCTCTTTACCGTGAATGGTGATTAAGTTTAAGGCCACTATTCCTTGGTGCAAAAAGTGGAGCCATTCCGGCCTGGCCTCATGAGAGCGATCCCGGAGCCAGATCCCTACTTCGTGCATAATATCGAAAATTTCGTGGATCTCCGGGTCGCTCTTTTGTTTGGCCTCTTCAAGGGCGGTTAAAAATTCGAAACAGTTTTCAGGGGTAAGTTCCCATTCGAGGCTTAGGAGGGCAGCGGCCAGCCTTTCAAGATCTTTTTGGGTCAAGCCTTTTTCAGGGAGGGCCTCTTCTTCGGTCTCGAGAAGGTCATCTATGTTGGGGAAATCTATGACCTTAGATTCTTCCTCTTCCTTTTCGATGGGTTCAAGTTCAAGCGGGGTCTTTAGGGAATCGTCTTCCACCAAGGTTATTTCTTCTTGTTTGGCCGCCCCAAAGATCTCATCAATGGCCTTTTCTACGGCCAGATCAAATTCTTTGTCGTCGGGTAGGTTCATAAGAGACCTCCTTCAGCCCGCAGGTCTTCTTGTTTGAAGATATATTTGCGGGCTACATACTTTACCGTCCTCTTGCTGATCTCTTTTAAGGTCTCAAAGACCCCTATGCCTTTGGTAGCCGAGGCTTCAAAATAAGGGGCCTTCAGATCGCGGTTAAGATCGTTTTCTAATTCTTCGATGGTTAGAATGGGAATGGCCGAGGTGATTAGGTCCCTTTTGTTATATTGGAAGACCAGCGGTAGTTGTTCCAAGATAAGATTGTATTCTTTGAGGTTGTTTCTTAGGTCTAGGAGGCTTTCGATATTTTTTTCTCT
>CAZKEG010000148.1:0-3981 GCA_964551715.1 uncultured Thermodesulfobacteriota bacterium | reverse complement strand
TACCTATTTGCCACCTTATGCGGCTAAGGAGCGGTCTCCTCGCTGGCCTATGCCTTTCGCCTGATGTATGTCCCCTTAGGCCTCTTTGGGGTGGCCCTACAAGTGGCCATCTTACCCATTGCTTCCCGTCAAACGGCCCGGGGAGACTTCACCGCCCTAAAAGAGACCTATACTTCGTGTCTGCTGATGGGGAGCTCTTTGGCCCTGCCCTCAGCCATAGGGCTCATCGTCCTCTCTAAACCCATTGTCCGGCTTATCTTTGAACACGGTCGTTTCACCCCGATTGATACCAGCAACACCGCTGTAGCCTTAGCCCTTTTTTCCCTTGGGCTTTTGGCCTATGCCTTGACCAAGGTCAGTGTCCCGGTGTTTTACGCCCTTGGCCGTCCGAAAATCCCGATGTTCGGCAGTTTTATCTCGGTAGGGGTAAATCTCTTGGTCGTTTCCCTTACCGTCAAGGTTTTGAATTTTCGGGCCATTGCCGTGGCCACCAGTCTTGGCCTCACCATGCAGGCCTTGTTTCTCATTTTATTCTTGTCTTCGATCTTAAAAGGACTAAAAGTTCGGGAATTTGTCTTTGGTCTCTTGAGGCTCTTTCTTTGCACCGGGGCCATGGGAGTCTTGGCTTATTTCTTACGTATCAAGCTAGAAGGCCTTAGTGGATTTCCTTTTGCGGCGGCGGTCCTTGCCACCATTGTGGTCTGTGCCGGTCTTTATTTTTTTCTGGCCTATTTTTTGGCTCCGCCCGAGGCCCTTTATCTCTTACGCAGTTTCCGACACAAATAATTATTTTAGGTAAATAAAACCCTTCTATGATCCGAAAAGTTACCACACATGAATATTGAAGAACTCTTGCGACAGGCAGATCACTTTCTCGCTGTTCAAGAAGAGGCCCTTGATTGCCAGAAACTTCTTAATCTCCTCAGAGAGCTTCGTCTGGCCTGCAAACGCCTTCGGGAAGAAACCATCATTGATTTCCTGACCAGGCTTTACAATCGTCGTTTCTTTGAGGATCAATTAGAACTGGCCATTGAACGGGCCAAACGCGATAAGGTGTCCTTCTCTTTGCTTATTCTAGACCTTGATCACTTTAAGAAGGTAAACGACCAATTTGGACACCTGATCGGTGATCAGGTCCTCCAAGAGGTAGCCAACCTGATCAAGAAAAATGTTCGCAAGGTGGACATTCCAGCCCGTTACGGGGGAGAAGAATTTGCCGTGATTATGCCTGGTACCGGTCTTGAAGGGGCCCTTTCGGCGGCCAAACGGCTCAAACGAAGCATTGAAAATTTCAAATTTGGAACTAAAGAGAGGCCTATTCGGATCACCGCGAGTATAGGGGTGGGGACCTACAGGCCCTTTGAGTCCCTCGGAGCGGAAGAGTTCCTCGCCCAGGTAGACCAACTCCTTTACGCCGCTAAACAAGGAGGCCGCAATTGTATCGTCCATGAAGACATAAGGCTTAGGTCTTCTCCCGAAGGTCTTTCCTCAGAAGAGAAGAAGGCCTTACTTAAAGGAGTGTGGAAAACATGATGATTAGTGTAACCAGTGGCAAAGGCGGCGTAGGAAAGACATCTTTTGTCATAAATCTTTGTCTGGCCTTGGCACCGGAATACAAAATCCTTTTGGTTGATGCCGACCTGGGTCTGGCCAACGTAGATATCATGCTTTCCTTAGCACCTAAACTGACCCTTCGTCATATCCTGCTTGAAGGATTACCGATGAGCGAGGCCATTGTGGACAGCGGCTACGGGTTTGATGTGCTCCCTGCCGCCTCCGGGGTCTCGGAGCTCGCTCAACCGGATTCGGAAATGAAAGAAATACTTGAACTTGGTCTCCGAGGGCTTGATGAAAAATACGATCTAGTGCTCTTTGACACCGGGGCCGGAATCGGACCGGTGGTCCTTTGGTTTAATTGTTTGGCCAGTTATGTCTTGGTGATCTTCACCCCTGAGCCTACCTCTATCACCGATGCCTATGCCTTGATTAAGATCCTTTATCGAGATTATGGTCGACAAAAATTTCTCCTCGTAGCCAATCAGGCCTCGGAAAAAGAAGGGGATCAATATTTTCAACACCTAGAAAAGGTCCTAAATCACTATCTTGGTGTCTCTCCTCATTATCTAGGCGCCATCCCCCGAGACCCCAAATTGGAAAAGAGCATTCGGTTTCAAAGACCCCTTCTGGCCAGCGACCCAGAGGCCTGCGCTTCTAAGGCCTTTCGTCAGATCGCCAAGCGCTTCAAAAGGTTGATCTTAGACGACCAAAAATAAAATTTTTATAAATGGCTAGCAGGTCTAAAAGGGTATAAACTAACCAAATGGCCATAAAGATCCGGGTCGTAAGAAACCATTACAATGATGAAAATCTATCTGTTGTTTGCCCTGAGGCAGGCCTCTTCGAATTAGTTAAGGCCAAGAAGCACCATCAGGATGGCCGTTTTGTAAACCCATGGTTTCGACACGAGGCCCCGGCCTTAAGAAAGATCCTCAAGTGGAAGATCTCTCACCTTCGCGAAAAGGAACAGGCCAAAATCCCGATCATCCGTCCGGACCCCGAATTTTTGGCTGAAGCCCAAGGGCCGATGGTGTGTTTTTTGGGACACGCCACAGTTTGGGTAAGGCTGGCGGGAAAAAGTCTCCTCTTTGATCCTATTTTCGGAAACATTGCCGGGATCATTCGTCGGAGGACCCCTCCCCCGCTTCAACCCCATGAACTACCACCGGTGGACTTGATCCTCATCAGTCACGCCCATCGGGACCACCTAAGTCTCCAAAGTCTGACCTTGTTAAAGGGAAATCCCTTTCTTGTCGTTCCACTGAAAACTTCTCGTTATTTAAATTTAGAAAGAATAATAGAGCTTGATTGGTTTGAAGAAAGAGAAATCGCCGGCTTGAGGATAATGGCCCTCCCAACGCAACATTGGTCTAAGAGGAGCCTCCTTGATACCAATGCCTCCCTTTGGTGTGCCTATCTGGTGGAGGCAAATGGTTTTCGGCTCTTTTTCGGGGGAGATACCGGCTACTTTTTTGGCTTTCGAGAGATCGGCGAACTCTACGGCCCCTTTGACCTGGCCCTTTTGCCCTCTGGGGCCTTTTTACCGCGTTGGCTCATGGCCCCTTTTCACCTAAGCCCGGAAGAAGCAGTCCGCGCTGCCTTAGACCTTCGAGCCAAACAGGCCATGCCCATTCACTGGGGAGCTTATCGTTTGGGAGATGAAGAACTCGACGATCCTCCTCGCCTTTTCAAAAAGGCTGCCTATCAAGCCGGCCTAACCCCTCTCATCCTCTACCCCGGCGAGAGCATCTCATGGCCATTCTCACCCAATACTCGTTTGGAATAAATTTTGCTTGACAGAAAAATGAAACTTTGCTCCCCTAAAAAGGGGCCTACCTAAGATATCCCCCTTCCTTTACAGGGGGTTATGGTTCCAAAGAAACTTTTTTCAAATCTAGTTTTGTTTAACCTCATTTTATTTATCTTTATTGTTTGCGGATTAGGTTTTTATGCTTTATCCACGGCACCCACTATTTCTTTCAAGCAAAGTTCTTGGCTAGAAAAGATAGAACTTACAAATATCCAAAGAATTGAACATATTCTAGTAAACCGTTCCTTTTTTCTCAGATTTCCAGAATTCTTTACTCCTGCCGAGGAAAAGAAATGGTGGCAGAAACACAAGGAAATTTATCATTTACTAAATAATAAAAAAACAATAAAGATTGAATTTACAAGAAAAGATAACTCTATCCAAAAACTGGAATTAGAAATTCATCGTTTATCCCTAAAAGACATATTTAAGAAAACAGGACTCATATATCTTGTAAGTTTTGTGTATTTAATAGCAGGAATTATTGTCTTTCCAAGAAGTTACAATCTACCAGAATATCTCTGCAGCCTGTTTCTCTTTTCGGGAGCTTGTTACTTTGCAAGTGCTGCCCCTATAGTTACTAGACCCATCACTTTACATCCTTTACTTTTTCA
>CAZKEG010000147.1:2444-4076 GCA_964551715.1 uncultured Thermodesulfobacteriota bacterium | reverse complement strand
GCACGAGATGTTTGCCCCGGCCACTTTTTCCCTGTTTATTCGCCACTATCCCCCAAATCGTCGTTTCTTTCTGGCCGCAGGCCTTGAACACTTACTAGATCTCCTGGAAGATTTTCGATTTTCAGAGGAAGACCTGTCTTATCTCGAAGGCCTAAAACTCTTCAAACCTGCTTTTCTCGATTATCTCAAAGGGCTTCGTTTTACCGGCGAGGTTTTTGCCCTGCCGGAAGGAACCATCTTCTTTACCAACGAACCCTTGATAGAGATCACCGCCCCTATCATCGAGGCCCAGTTGATGGAGACCTTGGTGATCAATATCCTGAATTTTGAGACCCTGATCGCCACCAAGGCGGCCCGTTGTCTCATAGCCGCTCAGGGCAAACCGGTAGTCGATTTTTCCGCCCGGCGCACCCAGGGTATTGACGCCAGCCTCCGGGTGGCTAGGGCCTCTTATCTGGCGGGCTTTGCCGCCACGAGCAACACCTTGGCCGGTAGGCTCTTTAATATCCCGGTGACCGGGACCATGGCCCATTCCTTTATTCAGAGCTTCGGCGAGGAAGAAGAGGCCTTTCTGGCCTTTGCCAAGATGTTCCCAGAAAACACCATTCTCCTTTTGGATACGTATGATTCTCTGGCCGCGGTACCTAAGGCCATCAAGGTGGCTCGGTATCTCGAAAAAATGGGCAAGAAGCTAAGAGGAGTCAGGCTTGATAGCGGGGATCTTCTTACCCTTTCCCGCGAGGTCAGGCGTAGGCTTGATGAGGCTGGACTCTCTTACGTGAAGATCTTTGTCAGCGGCGGGCTTGATGAATACCAGATCGCCAAACTCTGCCAGGCAGGGGCCCCGATCGATGCCTTTGGGGTGGGCACCAAGATGGGGGTTTCGGCGGATGCCCCTTACCTTGACGCTGCCTATAAGTTAGTCTCCTATGCCGGGCGTCCGGTGGCCAAATTCTCCCAAGGTAAGGCCACCCTGGCCGGGGCCAAACAGGTCTTTAGACGCTGGGATGAGAAGGGCTATTTCCTTGAAGACTGGATCGGGCTAAGGGGAGAACCACCGCCGGCAGGGGCTGTTTCTCTGCTGGAGAAGGTCATGGCCTCGGGCAAACGCACCAAGGCCAAAGAAGACCTAGAAGAGATTCGCAAAAGGGCAGCGGCTGAACTCTCTTCCCTTCCCCCGCATCTCAAAGAATTGATCCCTGCCACCGATCCATATCCCGTCCATCTGACCCAAGCCCTCTCTGCCCTCCAAGAAAAGGTCCGCCAGGAATTTTTCTCTTCAAAATGAAGATCTTGATCCTCGGTGGGGTAAAGAGTGGCAAGAGTCGTTTGGCCTTAGAGATGGCCAAGCAATTCCCCTCCCCAAGGCTCTTTGTCGGCACCGCTGAGCCCTTTGATGAAGAGATGCAGGAGAAGATACGGCGACATCAGGCCGAACGCGGCCCTGAGTGGGAGACCCTAGAAGAACCCTTAGATTTAAACAAGGCCTTGACAAAAATTCCTGATTACGGAGTATGCCTCATCGACTGTCTCACCGTATGGCTTGGTAATCTGTGGCATTACCAATTTGACCTTGGAAAAGAAATAGAAACCTTCTGCCAGGCCTTGGCCACGACTTCTGGGAATTTGATC
>CAZKEG010000147.1:0-2434 GCA_964551715.1 uncultured Thermodesulfobacteriota bacterium | reverse complement strand
TGTCTCTAATGAGATCGGCCTTGGACCTCTTCCCGGCGAGATGGCCGTGAGAAAATATACCGAGGCCTTAGGGCAGCTTAACCAACGGGTGGCCTCTGTGTGTGATCGGGTGTATTTGGTCGTTGCCGGTCTTGTCCTTTCCCTCAAATCTTGATCTTTCCACCTCTTAGTCGCTTTACGGGCTGATTCTATTTGTCGCTATTCCTTTTAATTTTTTCTCTTTGACGGTGTCCCAGCCCATGAAACTTATTTTCGTTTTCTTGATCTCTCTGTTTAGGTCTTGGCTATGACTATTTCAAGCCCCTTGAGGCCGGAGACCGCTGGGGCCGTTTGTCTCCTGGTAGCGGTCTATCACCTAAGACCTCAGCCCGGACTTATCATGCGAGCTGGTCTGATCTGTGCCTTGATGAAGGCCCTCTCTCCCTCAGCCATCATCCTCGGACCTATGGTGGCCATTCTTATGGAATCTCTTTTGTTGGAAGGAATGATAAGGCTACTCGGGGCCAATCCCTTGGGCTATATGATCGAAGGGACCTTGGCTGTCTCCTGGAGCCTTGCCCATAAATTGGCCAGTCTTTTTATCATCTACGGCCCCCACTTGGTGAAACTCTATGTAAAACTCTTTCAGTATGCCGCTAGCAAGGAATGTGCCAATTTAGATAAGAAAAAGTGAAAATATTTCTAGGAAATTTTTTTGATTTTTTTAAATATAACGTTGGACATAGGGGGAAAAATTTTCCTCATAAAAAGACGCTCATCAAAGGAAAACAAAGAATAGAAGTATAAAGATTTCTCAAAAGTGAAAAATTTTTCCGGGGGAACTTATTTGTCCTCTATCGGTGAACTCTGCTCACCAATCCTCCACCGGCCTTTGGCGGTGGACTGGTAGCCCTCTCTCTAAAATTCTTCGAGGAGGATTTTTTTCTCAGGGAGAGTTCCTTTCTGAGGCCCATGTGGGGGCTCTCACCTAGGCCCTTTATAATGTACACCGCTTACGCGAAGAGGTAATCAAGGATGAACCCAAAGAAATCCTGGCCCTTCTTCGATCTCCTAAGGCCAGCCGCGGTACCACGCACATCAGTGTGATGGATGCCGAAGGCAACCTCAGGGCGCTGACTATGACCTTTGGCGAGGCCTCGGGCTTTATCGCCCCGAGGACCGGTATTGTCCTAAACAACATCATGGGGGAAGATGACCTGCATCCCCGAGGCTTCTTTGCTGATCCGCCAGGCAAACGGATCTCCTCCATGATGGCTCCCACCTTATTAGTGCAGTCTGAAGTAAAAACCGTCCTCGGCAGCGGAGGGAGCAAGCGTATCCGTTCGGCCATCTTCGAGGTGGTAGTAAATTTGGCCTACTTCGGCCTTTCCCCAGTGGAGGCCACGAACGCCCCAAGGCTCCATTTTGATGGAGAACTTCTTCAGATCGAACCAGGGGTGCCGGAAGAGATCCTTAAAAACCTTGCGGTTCCTTATAATCTCTGGCCGGTAAAGGATCTCTACTTTGGTGGTGTCCACTTGGTAAATAACCACTTTGAAGGGGCCGGCGACCCTCGACGGGCCGGAGTATTCGAAAAAATCTAGACCTAAAAAAGGGAAACTTTCTTTTCCTGGATAGATCCAGAAAAGCCCAAACCGACAAAGCAGCAAATTCTCATGCCTGCCTGAAGGTTAATTTACCTTCCTTGAATAGGACCACACCCACTTCACGACGTATAAATTCGCCTAGTTTTTCTGAAAGGACTCCAAGAGAGCCGACTACTCTTTTAGGTATTTCAAAACGGCATTCAATCCTTTCCATTATTAGACTCCTTGAGAGGCCCCTGATCTTTACAAAGACATAATACCCCTCTTTTTGGCGTCTTCATCAACAATAGTTTCTTTCTGCCGATTTCGGCCCTTCTTAAAGAGCTGAACCTCAAGAGCAAAGGCCGATTTTGGTTTTTTTAATAAAGAACATTCGATTTCCTTCACCAGGGACGTTCGGGAAAGGATCCTTCCCTCCGAGATCGCCGCTCTTGAGAAGTTCGAGTATTTCATCCGCTTCCCCGACGGACTTGCTACTATTACTTTCCAAGACTGCATCTCCTTCGGCATCTTCCAAATTTTCCAAAGTTTTTAGTTAATTGAATTTCAATAATCAATTAGGAAAAATTTTTCCATTTATGAAAAACTTTTCCCAAAAAATTTAGCCTAAAATGGAAAAATTTTTTCTCTCATATTTTCCAAACATCACCAAAATTAGTTGTGTTAGTTAGAAAAATTGCCCAAATATCACCAAAGATTGATTTCAAAATTTTGGCATGATTTTTGTTTACATATTTTAAAATTCTGAGCAAAAATTTTGCAATGATGATTGATGACTATCACAAAAAAGGCGTTTAAGTGAGTATGAATCAATTTTTTCTTAAAAATGGCAAGATAACTTTGTTCAT
>CAZKEG010000146.1:0-4089 GCA_964551715.1 uncultured Thermodesulfobacteriota bacterium | reverse complement strand
ACCGCTTGCGACAGCCCGCTAATAATTCGATTGCGAACCGGGAAATTCTGTGGTCTTGGCCTTGTCCCCAAAGGGAATTCGGTAAGGAGGGTTCCTTTTTCGGTAATCCGTTGGGCTAGACGACGATTCCCTAATGGATAATCTTGGTCAAGACCGCAGCCTAGTACGGCTATAGTGCGTCCTCCGCCCTCAAGAGCGGCCTCATGGGCCGCGGTATCAATTCCGCGAGCCAAACCGCTGACAATAGTTACCTCGGCACGGACTATCTCCTTCACCCATTCTTTGGTTATTCGTTTGCCGTAAGAAGTAGCCGCCCGAGACCCCACTACGGCCAAGAGGTAATCACCCCATGCCGGAGAACCTTTATAAAAAAGAACCGGAGGGGGATCAGGAATATGCCTCAGAAGCGAGGGATAAGCTGGATCCTCTAAGGTCAAAAAATCTGCCTCCATACAGCGTAACCTTTCATATTCTTTTTTCGCTTTGCTCAAGGCCTCATACGGGGCAGGTAGTTTGGTAAGGGAAGCGGGAAGACCTATGGCCTTTAATTCTTTCTCTGAGGCATAAAAGACCTTTTCCGGAGAACCGAATCTCTCATAAACCAACCTAAATCGAAGAGGTCCCATTCCCGGGACCAAAGCCAGAGCCAGATACCAAAGGCGTTCAGGGTTCACTTCTTTTGAAATTCCAAAGAGATAGTCTGGGGCTGAAGGATAACTTTGCCGTAAGGAGAAAGTAACTCCGAGGCTATTTCAAAAAACGGATTATCAGAGGCAAGTTCTATACCGGTCAGCGAGATGGTCGCCTTTGGACCCCGGGCTTGTTTTTCCGTTGTCACCCGTAGACTGCCTCTGTTTTCAGAAAGGGCTGGAATGAAGCCCCAAAAAAGGGCACAGAGACCTTGGTTTATTGCCGCCGGAGAGGCATAAAAGAGAAGGGGTTCAGGGCTTAGATCAAGTTCTTTAGAGACCTCGTGTTTAAAGACCAAATCCCCCTCCCAGAAGACCAATTCCTTTTGAAGGACCTCGTTAAGATCCAGGGTGGTGGGGAGTTCCTCGGTTACCTCGCTTATTGAGGCCAAAAGGGCCCGGAGTCTCTCTACCTGGCTGGCGATCTGATCCAGTTTTTTTTGTTGATCTTGGATAAAGGCCGCCGTTTTGGCAGGATCAGCCTCGGGTATTCGTTCAAAAAGGGTCTTCATTAACTCTACTTGCATAGACAAGATTTGAAGAGGACCGCTCATATTATGGACATGCCCTTGCACCAAAAAACCGCAAGCTGCCTTACGCAATAGATTCCGACACAGATTTTCCATGATCCAACTCCCTCACTGGGATTTCTTTGGCCCAAAGATCCAAAAAGGCCTGAGCAACATAAGGATCAAACTGTTTGCCAGCATTTTCCCTGATCTCTTTAAGAGCCTCTTCATGAGAAAGCGGCGGGCGATAAGGCCGCCTAGAAGTCATGGCGTCATACGTGTCTGCTACAGCTAATATCCTGGCCAAAAAAGGGATCTCCTCCCCGGCCAAACCATCAGGATAACCCTTCCCATCCCAACGTTCATGGTGATGTTTTATGATCAAGACCTCGTCCTTTAAGAGACCAATGTGCCCCACGATCTCCGCCCCAATAATGGGGTGTTTTTTAATAATTTCGTATTCTTCCGGAGTTAGTTTAGCCGGTTTTAATAAAATCTTGTCTTGGATACCTACTTTGCCAATGTCGTGCAAGTGCCCAGCAAATCGAAGGCTTTCGATCTCCCCTTCGGAAAGCCCCATGGCCTCGGCCAGGCGGATGGCCAGATTGGTTACCCTTTCGGAATGTTCTTTGGTGTAAGGGTCTTTGGCTTCCAAGGTCTTGACCAAAGCCCGCAGAGCATCATGAAGGTTTAGAAAAATGCTCTCATAAAGGATAAAATTTTCGGCCAACGGGGCCGCCCTTTCCAAGATTAGATTGGTAACAAAGAGATCTTCTTGGTGATAAGGCGTCTTCCTAAAGAGGACCAAACCCCCAAAGGTCTCCCCCTTGATCTGAAAGGGTACGGCCAAACTAGATTTATGACCATTTTGAGCTGGTAGGATATACGGAAGGTTGTCCTTACAGGCCTTAATCACTGGATGATCTTCTTTAAGAAGGCTCAAGATCGGCGGGGTACCGGAATAACCTTCCCAAACCGCCGGGAGTAAACAGGCCTTTTTCCAATCGAGCAGATAAAAAATGGCCTCTTCTGAAGAGGTAAATTCTCGGCTGAGAGAAACGATCTCTTTGTAAAGCTGGGTAACATTTCCACTAGAGGTTAGACGATCGCTGATGGTAAACAGGATGGTCTGTTCGCGAATCTTTTGTTTTAAAAGACGAACTAGAGAGGCATAACTCTCATCCAGAGGATGATTTTTTTTGTCTTTCACTTTTTGAAGGACGTTTTTTAGTTGTTGAAACGTAAAGGGTTTGATTAGAAAGTCAGTAGCTCCGTTGCGTAGGGCCTCCACCGAGAGCTCGATGGAGGGGTAACCGGTCATCAAAATAACATTAGATTTCTTATACCCCGCCTGTCTGATCATTTTGAGGACTTCAAGCCCGCTTAATCCGGGCATGTTTACGTCTAACAATATGGCATCAATAGGGTATTTGTAGAGGATCTCAAGGGCCCGATATCCATCAGAGGCCTCGTAAGCATAAAAACCATCAATGCTGGTAATGACCAACTTTAGATTTTCCCTAAGGACGTCGTCATCATCAACAATTAAGACGTTAAATTTTTCTTCCAACATGTCAATTAATCCGTTCAATCAAGATACGTTTGAGGGTTTCGTACTCCTCTTCCCTTAAGAATCCCTCTTTGCGCAACCGAGCCAACCTTTCTAATTCGGATAAGAAATCCCGAGGAGAAGATGTACTGATTTCTGTCTTCTCCAATTCTTTCAATTGCCGATAGGCCTTCTTTAAGTCCTCCAAAAGACGCTGATTTTCCCTTTCTAAAAGGACGCGCACACACGCGTTTTCTACGCTTACTTTGAGTTCTTCGAGGTTGAAGGGCTTTCGTATGTAATCATAGGCCCCTTCTTTTAAGGCCTGAATAGCCGTCTCCAAGGAGGCATAACCAGTAATGATGATGACCAAGAGATGCGGCTGCAATCTCTTGGCCTCCTTTAAAAGTTCTATCCCGCCCATCTCAGGCATACGAATATCGGTAATTAACAAATCAAATCTCTTTTCTTTTAAGATATCTAAGGCCTCGCGACCGTTAGCAGCCAAACGGATCTCACGTGCAGGGGTCTTCAAAGTCTCCCAAAGAAGGGCCCTAAAGGCCTTATCATCATCGGCAATAAGAATCTGAATAGGTTCCTTGATCTCTTCCACCCTAGGCCCTGTCTCCGACTCTAAGCCCTAGCCTCAAAAAGGATGCCTAAAAGTTCATCGAGCTTTTCCTGGAGTTTTAACAGCTCTTCTGGAGGAATTTGCCTGATGACCTTATTGGTTTTGGGATCAACAACTTTTACCACCACCTCTCCGGTCTCCTTGTGAATACTAAAGACCAAACGCACGTTCAATCTATCTAAAAACTCTTGGACCGCATCCACTATCCCTTCGATTTCCTCTTTTTTCCAGGAAACCTCCTTCCCAGACCAGGAACTCGCCTCTGGCATCCCCTTCTTTTCTCGTGTGGGAGAACGATTCATTTCCTGTCGGAGACTTTGGGCCGCAGGGACAACCATTTCACCAATTTTGCTGGAAACTTCATTTACTTGCATGATGACCCCCATTGCTAATGATACGCCCTTTGTCTTAACCTCCCTTGTAAATCTCTTTTCTTTTGAATAGCCAACCCAGCCAGGGCCTTTTCTTCCGCCAAGGCCTCACGAACCAAAGGTAGATCCTCTGGAGTGAAGGTCATTTTCTTCAAAAATTGAAACAACACCCGTTTCAACTGCAGCAAGGCATTGACCTTTTTGAAATCCTCCGCACTCAAAGCCTCTCGACAGGCAAAATTAAGATCCTTCAACTGTTGGAATAATTCTCTCGTAGTCACACGAACCTCCTTACAAGCAGGCTTCACCTTTATTTTCGGCTAGGCTATATACTGGCTAA
>CAZKEG010000145.1:0-4091 GCA_964551715.1 uncultured Thermodesulfobacteriota bacterium | reverse complement strand
CTGATTCCCATCTCCTCCTTTCTTTTCACGATTTTGGGGGTACTCCGCCGCTAAACGAATTAATGAATATAGTACTTGAAATGAAGGACTGTGGGGCAGATGCAGGTAAGGTGGTTACTATGGTCAAAAAGCCGGAGGATAATCTGACTGTACTCTCCCTCATTCCTTGGGCCCAAAAGGAGCTCGGCTTCCCGGTAATAGCCTTTGGGATGGGTGAATGGGGTAAAATATCGCGGGTGGCTGCTGTCCTCCTTGGGGCCCCTTTTGTCTACGCCAGTATGCCCACCGGTAAAAAGGCTGCCCCTGGTCAACTGGATGCCCTTGTCCTGCGCAAAATTTTAAAGTATCTGCAACCCTAGCCAAATAATCAAGGGTCTGAAATGGAGTGGTCGCTTTTCTGCCGAGATTTTATCTTGGTCCTTGCCCTCTCTTTCATCATTGGTCTTGAACGCGAGGAAGATCACATACGCCGGACCCGAAAGGATGAAATTACCCATTATTTCGGCGGGGTACGTACCTTTCCCCTGATTGGCCTCTTGGGGTTGGTGCTTTTTCTCATCGATCCAGAAAGTTTGACTCCTTATGTTATCGGCTTGATCAGCCTCTCGGCCCTCCTACTGGTCAGTTATTGGCGCAAGCTTTCGGTGGGAAGGCCTGGAATAACCAGCGAAGTAGCAGCCTTAGTCACCTACACCCTGGGCCCAACCGTGGTCGAAAAACCTATCTGGTGGCCTATCGGGATCACCGTGGTCACGGTAGTCTTATTACATTCTAAACCGACTCTTCATTATCTGACCCGTAAGTTACCAGAAGAGGAACTGATTACCGTCTCCAAGTTTTTATTGCTAATCGGGGTTATCCTACCCCTGCTTCCCAAACAAAAGATTCCCTTCCTTGAAATCAGCCCTTATCAGATCTGGCTGGCAGTGGTGGCAGTCTCTTCCATTTCTTATGCCAGTTATTTGATCCAATCTTATCTATTTCCACGAAAGGGCCTAATCTTATCTGGATTTTTAGGAGGCCTTTATTCTTCCACGGCAACCACGGTAGTCATTGCCAGGCGCATAAGGAGTCTGGCCGCTGTCTCCCCTATTGTCTTGGCCACTGGGGCCATGTATCTCCGCTTGGCCGCTTTGATCACCCTTTTCAATGTCCGCTTGGGGCTGACCTTACTTCCCTATTTTTTGGTAGCCATCGTAGCCGCTGGGCTACTCTCTTGGGCCTTCCACCATTGGGCCGATAATTTGAATCTACCCGCTGAAATAGAAAGGCCCCAAAACCCGCTGGAACTCACCGCCGCCCTTGTCTTTGCCTTTTTGTTTGTTGCGATGGTGGCCATTACCCGGTGGACTTTGATACGCTACGGAGAATACGGTTTAGAGTTTCTGGCCGGAATAATTGGTCTGGTTGATATTGATCCTTTTATTTTGGGTATTGTCCAAGGTAAATACCAAGTAGTCAGTGCAAAAGAATTACAATTAGCTATCATTTTGGCTTCGATCAGTAACAATCTTGCCAAAGGCATATATGCTATGTTTTTCGGTCGATTAAAAATCGGCGGATTGGTCCTGTTATCCTTGACGATAATTTCTGCCCTTTTGTTATCAGCGGTAAAGTTCTTCTGATCAATTTATCTTGTCTTCTGATCAATTTTTACATTAAAATCCAAGAGTATGGATATTTACGGCATAATTGGTTGGCCGGTCTCTCATTCCCTTTCCCCAGCAATGCACAATACGGCCTTTTCCGCCCGAGGGATCAAGGCTGTATACGGGCTCTTGCCGGTGGAACCAGAAAGGCTTGAGGCAGCAATTGAAGGCCTTCGTGCCTTGGGAATCAAGGGGGTTTCGGTCACCGTTCCCCACAAAGAAAGGGTTATGAAATATCTGGATGAGGTCGATGAGATAGCCCAAGAGATCGGGGCGGTAAATACCATTATCAATAAAGATGGCCTTTTACGCGGGACTAACACCGACTGGCTTGGGGCCCAAAGGGCCCTGGAGGAAGTAACTGATCTTTATGGGAAAGAAGTAGTAGTGGTCGGGGCTGGTGGATCGGCACGGGCCATTGTTTATGCCTTGGTCAAGTCCAAAGCAAAGGTCACCATTTATAATCGAACCCTTTCCAAGGCCGAAGCCCTGGCTGAAGAGTTCGGGGCTCAGGCCAGGCCCATTGGGGAATTAGATCAGGCAAGGGGAGATATCTTGGTTCAGACTACCAGTGTAGGCCTTGGCGAAGATCGAAGCTTGGTCCCAAAAGAGATCTTGCCTCGATTTGAGTTGGTGATGGACATCGTCTATATCCCTCTGGAGACTAAACTCTTGCGACAGGCCAAAGAAAGTGGGTGTAGGGTGATCCATGGCCTCAAGATGTTAGTCTACCAAGGAGTGGAACAATTTCGTCTATGGACAGGCCAAGAACCCCCGGTGAACCTTATGGAAGAGGCCGCCTTAAAAGCCCTCGGTTTTGGAGAAAGAGATGGAGATACGAGAGATTAAACCTCTGGATAAACCCCTTTCAGCCCGGGTAAAGGTCCCTGGTTCAAAGAGTATCACCCAACGGGCCATGATTTGCGCTGCTTTGGCCGAGGGTAAGAGCAGGCTTTTGGGGGCCTTGCGCAGCGAAGATTCGGATCTCTTAGCCGAGGCCTTAAGGGCCATTGGGGCTCAGGTCACCGCCGGGGAAGATTCTCTTAGCATTGTAGGGGTTTCCGGCCAGCCGGTACTTTCCGGTAAAGAGATCTTCATGGGGAACAACGGTACGGGCACAAGATTCTTTACGGCCTTGGCCGCTTTAGGGCAAGGTAAACCTATAGTGCTTACAGGCACGGAACGTCTATGCGAAAGACCGATCGAGCCCTTGATCGAAGCTCTTACCCACTGGGGGGCCAGGATCAAGTATCTTGAAAAAGAGGGCTTTTTACCGCTCGAAATAGCCGGAGGAGGCCTTGCCGGAGGGGTAGTTGACCTTTCGGTGGCCAAAAGCAGCCAATTTCTATCGGCCCTTCTCTTAGTGGGGCCTTATACCAGGTCTCCAGCAGAGATCAGGCTTTCAAGCCCCTTGGTTTCGAGGCCCTATGTCGATCTCACCATAGAAGTGATGAAGGCCTTTGGAGTAGTGGTCAACGAAAAGGAAGGGGCCTTTTTTGTCCCGCGGACCCCTTATCAAGCCCTTGAGTATAAAGTAGAAGGCGATGCCTCCAGTGCCTCTTATCCTTTGGCTGCGGCGGCTTTGGTTGGTGGCCGGGTTACGGTTCAGAATCTTCCCCGAGATTCACTCCAAGGAGACGCGGCCTTTGCCCGTATCTTGACCAGAATGGGGTGCGAGGTCTTTTACCAAAATGGCGTTACCATCTATCGTGATCCAGAAAAGCCTCTTCGGGGGATTGATATCAATATGGGTCGCTATCCTGATCTGGTCCCAACCCTTGCCGTAGTAGCCGCCAAGGCCCGTGGAAAGACCTTCATCCGCGGAGTACCGCATCTACGTTATAAAGAGACCGATCGGCTAAAAGCCGTGGCTACAGAACTTTCTAAGCTCGGTGTCCCAGTTATTGAGCTTGATGACGGACTCATTATTGAAGGTCAAAATGAATTTCACGGGGCGGAAATCGAGACGTACAACGACCATCGAATTGCAATGTCCTTTGCCATCTTGGGTCTAGCCGTCCCCGGGATACGTATCAAGAATCCAGCCTGTGTGGTCAAATCCTTCCCGAATTTCTGGAAAATCTTTGAAAGCCTCTATGCCTAAAATTATTCTCATCGGTTATCGAGCTACGGGGAAAAGTACTGTAGGAAGGCTTTTGGCCGAAAAATTGGGTCTGCCTTTCCTAGACCTTGATCAATATCTGGTCCAAAAAATGGGCCGAAGTATAAAGGAAGCCGTGGCGGAAAAGGGTTGGGCATATTTTCGGGCCAGAGAAAAAGAAGCCCTACTTGAGATGGCAAGCCGCGGTCCCTTGGTCCTTGCCTGTGGCGGGGGGACGGTGCTTCACGAGAAAGAATTCGATTTTCTTAAAAAAGGGGCCCTGGTTGTATGGCTCTCAGCCCAGCCGGAAACAATCGCTGAAAGGCTTTCAAGAGACAGTT
>CAZKEG010000144.1:0-4149 GCA_964551715.1 uncultured Thermodesulfobacteriota bacterium | reverse complement strand
CCTATGAAGAGTTGGGCAAAAAGGAACAGAAGAGACGGCTGCGGTTGAAGATCAGGACTGGAAGTTTCAAGTGGGTGACATTTTCCCTGTGTGGTAACCGGACCATATAAGAAGTTTAAATCTCGGTGAATACCGGTTAAGATAGAATATCTCTATGGCCGCCGGGTCCTGCGCGACGGATCCCGGTGAACCCCGCCAGGCCCGGAAGGGAGCAACGGTAGCCGGGCTCTCCGGGTGCCGCAGGGGCGCCCGGCGGCCTCCAGTATCAAACAAGGCCTAATTCTTTGAGTTTTTCCTCGGTGGGCCGGCCGGATTCATCCCAGCCCCGGAGGCGGTAATATTCCGGAAGCATCTCTGAAAGCCTGACTACCGAACCTTGGTTCGGCCCTTCGGGCATGGGTTCTTCAAGGAGGCGCTTGGGCAAGGTATCCTGCGCTGGATCAAGCCCGGCCTCGAGGTTGAAGAGTCGTTCAAGGTTCCAGATCCTCTCCCCGCAGGCCAGCATTTCCTCTACGGTGTAATCAAAACCCGTGGCTGCGGCCAAAAGATCCCGATAATCTTCGGCCCCCAGGGCAAAAGAAGTAAAGAGACAGAGACCGCTTGAGTCAATCACCGCCGTCAGATCCTGAAAGATCTTGGCCCATTTGGCCTTGTCCTCGATGGAACGCGGGTCAAGCTTTTCCGGTACCCCGAGTATCTCTGGGGCAATCAGGTAGCCGCGCACGTGACAGCCACCGCGGTTGGAGGTGGCGTAGACCAGGCCTTGTCCCTGGGCCCCGCGAGGGTCGTAGGCCGGGAGTTCTTGGCCTTTGACCGACATGGAAAGCTCGGGGTGGCCGTAAGCCGTGGCCAGACGCAGAGAACCCTCGGCCATCTTGTCCCCAAGGCCTCGACGATAAGCGATGGCCTCGGTGTAGTAAAGGATGGCTTCTGAGCTTCCAAAGCGAAGTTCAGGCCCGTTGGCCAAGTCCTCCTTGGGTAGATAGCCCTTTTCATATAGCTCCATGGCACAGGCGATGGTTACTCCACAGGAAATAGTGTCAAGCCCTAGGTGGTTACACATGAAATTGGCCTCGGTAATGGCAATCAGGTCCTGTACCCCGCAACAGGCCCCATACGCCCAACCACTTTCGTACTCCGGACCTTCGCCCTTGTTTTTGGTGGGAAGTTCGGTTACTCGGGCACACTTGATCGGGCAGGCATAACAGCCGCGGTTCTTTTTGAGATAGCCCTTCCCGACCAAGGCCTCACCGCATACTTCATGGGTGCCTTCAAAGACACCGGTCTGGAAATTACGCGTAGGATAAAGGCCGTTTTCGTTGATGATATTATCAAGGACCTTGGTTCCCAATTTAGGGAGAGCTTCGGAGGTGACTGGGTGTTCCCGAAGGATGTCCACCTTTTTCCGGATAAAATCCATAAAGACATCCTTGTTTGGGGCCTCAAGGCGTTTGGTTCCCCGGACGACGATGGCCTTGAGCTTTTTGGTCCCCATTACTGCCCCTACTCCAGAACGCCCGGCAGCCCGATGCTTGTCGTTGATCACACAGGCAAAACGAACCTTGTTCTCCCCCGCCGGGCCGATACAGGCCACCCGCGCCTTTTCTTCCCCGAATTCTTCAAGGATCTTGTCCGTGGCTACGTCGGTCTCAAGGCCCCAAAGATGGGAGGCCGGTTTTAGGGCTACCTCATCGTCTCTTATGGCCAGATAAACCGGTTCTTGGGCCTCGCCCTCGAAGACAAGTAGGTCATAACCTGCGGCCTTAATCTCTGCCCCGAAATATCCGCCGGAATTAGAACAGGCAATAAGACCAGTCAGCGGACTCTTGCAAAGGACCATATAACGCCCGCCAGCCGGGGCCGGGGTACCGGTAAGGGGCCCGGTGGCAAAGATGAGTACATTTTCCGGAGAAAAGGGATCGGCCTTTGGGTCCATGAGCTTGGAAAGATAATAGGTCCCCAGCCCGCGGCCCCCGATATAGGCCCGTAATATCTTTTCCGAAAGCTCTTCTTTCTTTATCTCTCCGGTGGTGAGGTTTACCCTCAAAATACATTCCCCGTATGTCCCAGGCATGGCTTACCTCCTTGACGAAATTCATCCTTTTAACTAGCACAGTTTAGGACAAATGAGAAAACTTTCTTTTCTACAAATACTAATCTTTTCCTTGGTCTTTTTCCTTTTAGCCAAGGCCAAAGCCGCTATCACTCCGGATCGAGTCCTGGTCTTGGCCAATACCCGGAGCCAGACTTCCCGAGAAATGGCCTCTTTTTACCTGAGGGTTAGACACATCCCCGGGGGAAATCTCTGTCTCCTCCCTTTACCGGTTAAGGAAGAAATCACCCGTCCGGTCTATCTCAAGAAGATCGAGCGACCTTTGACCAAATTTTTGATCAAACACCACCTTGAGGATCAGATCCTGGCCATCGTGATTATGCCCGGTGTACCCCATAAGATCAGCGGTCGGGTGGCCCGGGATGGTGACGCCGCTTCGGTGGACTCAGAGCTTACCCTTCTTTACCGGAAGATGATTTACGGGCCGTATCGCCTCGCTGGATGGATCAGAAACCCCTTTTTTGCTACGCCTGAGGAGATCACCTTTGAGCACGATCGTTTTGATATCTATTTGGTGACCAGGATCGCCGCTTATACCCCCAAAGAGGCTAAGGATTTGATCAAACGTGCCTTACTAGCGGAAAAGACCAAACCTCCCTATGCCATCGTTCTCGACGCCAAAGACGGCCCCATCAGACCGGGCGATAACTGGATTTATGCCGCTTATCTTCGATTGAAGGACCGGCCTGGCCTGCGTTTGATCACCTCCTTTGACCCAGCCTTTATCACCTCGGGGGAGCGCGTCATCGGCTATTGTTCTTGGGGTTCAAATGATCCCAACTATCCCCCTGACCGAAGGCTTTATTTTCGTTTTTTGCCAGGGGCCATCGGGGTGACCTATGTCAGCACCAGTGCCCGTACCTTTAAGGAACCTCCTCTCGGTTGGGAGGTGGGGCCGTGGAAGGAACATTGGCGTTTCTTTGCCGGTTCCCCACAATCTTTGATCGCTGATCTTATCCGCCTGGGGATCACCGGTATCTCAGGCAATGTTTATGAGCCTTATCTTGGGGCCTCGGCCAGGCCTTATATCCTCTTTCCAGCCTATCTTCAGGGGGACACCCTGGCTGAGGCCTATTATCGTTCTTTGGCCTTTCTCAGTTGGCAAACGGTGGTGATCGGTGATCCCTTGACCCGACTCGGGCGACCGGTGCCCTCTCAAGGTCCGAAACCAAAAAATTGGTTCGAGAGACGCAAAGAAGTCTATCAAGAGGCCCTTAAGAGACGGACCGAGGAAGATCGCCTCTTTTTGGCCAAGATCTATCTCAGGCAAGGCCTGACTATTAAGGCCTTTGAGGAGTTAAAACCCCTTCTTAAAAAGAAAGAGATCAAAGACAAGGTCTTTGGCCTTCTCTTTCAGATCGCCCAGGACAAGGCCTCCAAGCGACGCGTTGTCTATTATCTTAGGCAAAGCCAAGATCCACGGGCCCAATTAGTCCTGGCCTTTTTGGCCCTCCGGGAAAAACAATGGATACTCCTCAAAGATTATCTCAGGACCCTTCAAAAAGAACCCAATCTAAAACGATCTTTTGAGGTTCGATATCTGAAGGCCATGCTGGAGGTTGAAACCGGTCATTGCCAAGAGGCCATTCCCCTTTTTGAAGGGCTTATCGCCCAAAACCCAGGGCGTTTTGACCTATATCTTCCCTTCATCAAGGCCCTTAAGGCCTGCGGGCAAGCGGAGCGAGCGGCAAGGATCAAAGAGAGGATTCTTGCCCATCCAGAATTGGTTGAACTCTGGCCGGAGCTTACCCGTTAATATCGGCGATTTCTTTCCCATTCCCAGGCGGTCTTGATGATGTAGGCCAGATCATCAAAACGGGGTTTAAACCCTAGGGTCTTGAAGACCTTTTCACACGAGGCCACCAAAACCGGTGGATCCCCCGGGCGGCGATCCCTTTCTTCCACCGGGATCTCTATACCGGTGACCTTTTTGGCCGTTTCGATCACTTCTTTCACCGAGTAACCGTGACCATAGCCGCAATTGAGAATACTACGTTCAAGTAAATTCCATCAACTCTTTTTGATGAACCAAGCCT
>CAZKEG010000143.1:0-4174 GCA_964551715.1 uncultured Thermodesulfobacteriota bacterium | reverse complement strand
TAACTTTTGGCAAATCAGCGATCTCTGCCATCTTGGCCACCAATTCTGCCTTATTCATAAAGCCGACCTCCTTTTAATAAGTTCTAAGTGGAGCTTCGATGCCGTACTTGATACTTAGGGGAAAATTACTCCAAGGTCAACCAAATTTTTGTTTGAATTCAGGCCTTCAAGAAGAAAAGTTCCCTAGGAGAAAGAGTCAACCTCTCCGCTCCTTGGGAGGTGATCAGAAAGGTATCCTCAAGGCCGATTACACCTACCCCGGGCAGATGGCACTTGGGTTCCAAGGCGATCACCATCCCTGGTTCAAAGGGCACCTTCACCTTAGGGGCTACCGGAGGCCATTCGTCTATTTCAAGCCCTACTCCACGGCCGATGAAATTTACCCTTTCTCTGCTATGGGCCATGAGACATTTCTCAAGCCCCAGGGCTTCGGCCTGTTCCATGGCTTGGTGATAAAATTCTTCGATCAAGACACCAGGGCGCAACTCTTCTTCTAGAAAGCTTATCAAAGAGCAAACCTTTTTATAAAGACTTATTAAATCTTGAGGTAGGCTCTCGCAAGCAAAAATCCTGGTTTGGTCCACCATATAGCCTTCGTACCAACCAGCGTAGTCAATCAAGATCAGCTCACCCTTTTTAAGCCTTTTCACCCCAGGCCCTTGGGGATAGCCCCATACCCCAGGTCCTCCTTGACCGGTAGTCAGATAAGAAGGCACAGCCGCTGATTCTCCAAAAAGCAAATGGCCATAGGCCAACTCCTGGTGCCACGCATAGGTCCTGGTATGGGCTGGATGCCCTCTTTTTCGTAGTTCAGCTTCAAATAGGCCGGCGGCCTCGAGTTCACTCATCCCTGGTCTTAACTTCGGTAAGAAGGCCTCTAAGGCCTCGGCCAACATAGAGGCCGCCTGACGAAGACATTCTATTTCATAAGGAGATTTGCGGGATCTAAGGGCCCAAAGAAGAGAAGTCAGATCAGATAGCTCAAACTCGGAAAGGAGTTCTTGATAATAAAAAAAGACCCGGGCTGGTAGGCGATCATACTCAAGCCCTATTCTTCGAAGGCCCAAATCTTTCAAAAAACCCGGTAATTGACGCAGGGAACGGAAGGAGATGACCTCAGAGCCCTTAGCTTCTTTTTTGGCGCGGTCTAGGGAACGATAGACCAGGAGATAGGCCTCTGCCCTCTGGGTAACTACCAGATGGCCATCAACAAAAGTCCCAGAGAGATAGAATATATTTAGGGGATAACGAATCAAGGCTCCATGGAGCCCCTTTTCTCTGAGTTTAACCGCCAAATGGGTTAGGCGGGATCTAATTTCCTCGACACCCGGAGGCATAGCCCAATCTTTCCGCTACCTTGAGGATCGTTTCGGCATAGGGTTGGCTGTTATTGTAAGTCTTGATGACCTTGATTTTTTCTTTACAAGAAAGCCCATCCCGCCAACCGTGTCTGGCCAGGTAATTAGCCATACTGGCCAGAGCGTCTTCTAGCTCGAAGAGATTTACCTGTCCATCTTGGTCCCAATCTATTCCGTAAGAAAGCACGCTTGAAGGGACAAATTGCGGCAGGCCAAAGGCCCCAAAGATGGAGCCCTTAATGCTCAAGGGATCAAACTTTTCCCTTTGGGCCAGGCGAAGGAAGGCACAGAGTTCATTAAAGGCCCAGCGAGCCCTTCGGGCCATAAAGACCTTAAGTCTTTTTTCCTCTTCCGGGGTCAGGTTTTCGGGTAGATAAGTCCTCACCCTGTCCCAATCGGCGGAAAGGGCCATGCTGGCCAAGACATTAAAAGTACGGTAACGACCGGTGCAATGGCCAAGATCGGTCTCCACCAAAAACATGGCCACCAAGACCTCTTTGGGTACACCGTATCTTTTCTCTAAGGTGAGGAGAAAATCTTTATAATGGCCAAGGAAACTCCGGGCCTTGGCTATCCTTTCCGGGGCCAAAAAGCGATCATAAGGGAGTTTGTATTCGTCATGGAGTAGTTTTCGGGGCATCACCTGGGGTAAGAATTGGGCCTCAGGCCGATTCAAGATGGTATCGATGTAGTGCGGATCAAAACCCTTGACGATTAATTGATCACGCAAAGGGGCCAACGGCGAAGCCCACGCCCCGGTGGCCCACCCCAAAAAAAGGACTAAAACCACCCATTTTGTCATATAATGCCGGCCTTAGAGAGAATATTTTTAAATTCGGCAAAAGTAATGGGTTTCTTTACGTAATAGGCGTAAGGTATAGCCGCTATTTTCTCCCGTGTTTCCGCATTGACCAGGCCGGTCAGGCAAATAATCGGTCTTTCCCGGTCTTTTTCTCGGATACGACGGGCCAGTTCGTAACCGTTTAATTTGGGGATCTTAATATCTAAGAGATAAAGCACAAAAGGCCCCTCGCTAGAAAACTTGGCCAAGCCCATTTGACCATCTATCGCGATTACCGGCTCGAACCCTAACATGGACACAAATTCGGACAAAATCTCTTGGATGCTCGGTTCATCTTCCACGATAAGGATCTTTTTCACCTAGCGCCCCTCCTGCCCTTTTATAAAAGCATTTTAACTTTAAAAAGATTTGTTTTAAAAAGAATTTTTGATATTCTTTGAAAGATAAATTCAAATATGGAAGCTTTTATCATAAAAATTCGTAAAGGGGAAATTTTTTGTTTCCAAAATTTTGGACCATGCTAATAAGTACCTGAAAATGGGTCTGATGGCTGTCTCTCCTGAGCTAGTCTCCTGGATGATTGCCATCCGCCGAACTCTACATCAATGGCCGGAGTTGGTCTACGAAGAAATCCGTACGGCAAGACTTATATCGGACAAACTAAAAGAATTCTCTATCCCTCATCGAACAGGCCTGGCCAAGACCGGGGTAGTGGCTGAATTGGGAAAAGAAGGCCCTTTGGTGGCCCTACGTGCTGATATGGACGCCCTACCCTTGTCCGAAGAGACCGGGCTTCCCTTTGCCTCTAAAGTCCCTGGCGTGATGCATGCCTGTGGACACGACGGTCATGTAGCCATGCTCCTCGGGGCTGCGGCCTTACTCCACCAAGATCCTCCACCAGGACGGGTGAGGTTTATCTTTCAGCCGGCAGAGGAAAAAGGGGCCCCGATATGAAAAGATATTTTCTGAATTACAGATAGTTGGGCGGCGGTTTGTCGCAAGGCCTCCATATTCATCTGGGGATGCCTGATGTCCAGACGGCCATCATCGCCTACAACCAGCTCCGCCTCTATTTACCCTTGCTCCTGGCCCTAAGCACCTCATCCCCTTTTTATGAAGGCCAGGCCACCGGGCTTTATTCCTACCGAAGTATGCTCTTCGAGGCCTTACCTTTGGCCGGTCTCCCAAAGGCCTTTGCTTCCTGGGAGGAGTTTTCCTGTCTGGTAGAGACCTTAAAAAGGTTGAATATTATTCAAAGCATCCGGGACCTCTGGTGGGATATCCGTCTCCAACCGAGTTTGGGGACCATAGAAGTTCGGGTCTATAATGTCCCTTGCTATTTTAAGGATATCCTCTCCTTGGTTGCCCTTACTCAAGGCTTAGCCCGATATTTACTCGAATATCCCCTACCCTCTCTGCCCGATGAAATCTTGGCCTACCAGAAATGGCAGGCAGCCAGACGCGGTCTTGAAGGACGGTTTGTCGATCCCCAAACCCTTTCTGTGCGCACCTATTGCGAAAAATCGGCCTTAATCCTTAAAAAGATCGAGCCATTTATGAGGATCTCGGCCTGGAGGAATATAAAGAACCCTTACAAAACATCCTTATCCGCGGTACTGGGGCCGAACGCGTGCTTAAACTCTATCAAGAGGGCTTTTCTTTCCCAGAGATGATCCGCCTCATGATCCAAGGATTTTGGTCTTAGGAGCGGGGCCTTAAGCCCCGCTCCTTTTTAGATCCAAACCGGACCCTTCCACTTGGGTTCGAGATTATCGAAGAGGTCTTGGAGGAGATGGACCCAGAAGGGTCCTTTGCGGATCTCTACCGGGCCCTTTGGGTGGCCGTTAAAGGAAAAGTTTATTTGAGTAGCATCTAAGAGGGTGATCTGGACTTTGATATCCTTGGGCTCAAACATAAATTGGCCTTCTCGCCCACAGATCCTGGTGTAGGTACCGAGGTGTTTGTCGTAAATATCAAGGGAAGTGATATCCACTAAAGAGATAAAGTACCGGCC
>CAZKEG010000142.1:0-4211 GCA_964551715.1 uncultured Thermodesulfobacteriota bacterium | reverse complement strand
AATGACCACCAGATGGGTAAGCCGTGGCAATTCCTGATAGTGATACCAAGTCTCGAACTCTAAAAAGGCATCAAGGCCCAGCATAAAAAAAAATTCTACTCCCGGGGAGCGTCTTCCTAATTCTTGTAAGGTGAGCAGGGAATAAGAGGGGCCTTTGAGTTGGGCCTCGATCTCCGAGACCTCAAAGTGCGGCACCCCTTCGATGGCCAATTTCACCATCTGATAACGGAGATAAAAAGGGGAAAGATCAGGGCGATGTTTGTGCGGAGGGAACCCGGCGGGGATAAAGATGATCTTCTCTAAGGCCAGGGCCTCGTATACCTCCTCTGCCGCTCGCAAATGGCCCAAATGAATGGGATCAAAGGTGCCCCCAAATATACCCCACCGGGCAGACATGATTATTCTCTAATCTGGCCTTCACCAAAGACCACAAATTTGGTGGTGGTTAACTCCTCTAAGGCCATCGGGCCGTAAGCATGGAGCTTGGTGGTAGAGATACCGATTTCAGCCCCAAGGCCGAGCTGGCCTCCGTCATTAAAACGCGTCGAGGCATTGGTAATAACCACCGAGGCATCTACTTCGCGCAGGAAACGCAGGGCCCGTTGATAATCTTTGGTCACAATGGCCTCGGTGTGATTCGAACCATAGCGGGCAATGTGATCCAGGGCCTCATCCATATCTTTCACTACCCGCACGGCCAAGATGAGATCCAGATATTCGGCCTCCCAATCCTCTTCTGTGGCCTCTTTGGCCCAAGGGACCAATTCTCGTGTCTTGGGACAACCCCTGATCTCTACCCCAGCAGATCGAAATTCTTCGCACATAGGGGGCAAGAATTCTTTGGCTACAGCCTCGTGGACCAACATGGTCTCCATGGCGTTACACACCCCTGGGCGCTGGACCTTGGCGTTAAAGCAGATCCTTTGGGCCATCTCCAGATCGGCAAACCGATCGACGAAGACGTGGCACACGCCTTTATAATGCTTGAGCACCGGGATACGGGAGTTTTCGGTCACAAAACGGATGAGTCCTTCCCCTCCCCGAGGGATGATAAGGTCAATATACTCTTCAAGCTTAAGTAACTCGTTTACTGCCGCCCGATCGGTGGTCGGGATGACCTGCACTGCCCCCTCCGGGGCGTTAACCGCCTTCAAGGCCTCCTGGAAGATACGGGCCAGGGCCAAGTTAGAGTTGATGGCCTCTGAACCACCGCGCAAGATGACGGCGTTTCCGCTCTTAAAACAAAGGCCAGCAGCGTCAATGGTGACATTAGGTCTGCTCTCGTAAATCATGGCGATCACACCAAGGGGGATACGCATCCGCCCCACCCACAGGCCATTGGGCCGCCGCCACATCTTGACCACCTCTCCTACTGGGTCAGGGAGGGCGGCCACCTCTTCAAGCCCTTGGGCCATGCCCTCGATTACTTTGTCCGAAAGGGTAAGTCGATCAATAAGGGCCCCGGAAAGTCCTTTTTCCTTGGCGGCCTCTAAGTCTTTTTCGTTTTCAGACTGAAGCCAAACCCGTTCGGCCCGCAGTCTTTCCGCCACCAAGCGCAAGACCTTATTTTTTACCTCGGTCGAAAGAGAAGTTAATTCTCGGGCGGCTTCCTTAGCCTTTTGACCGATCTCCGTCACTAATTCTTTTATCTCCATGGCATCACCTCCGGCAGGTGGTTTCGTCTTTCATACCAAACTAGCCTCGGGATTCCAACCTTGAATAAATCCTTTACAGACCTTGAAACCACCTAAAGGGTTCTTAGTATACAGTCGAAACGGGTCTCCCTCCCAAAAAGGACTGATATCTCCGGGCTTGGAGTATAAGAATGGGAAACGATGTACTTTCAAGGGAGCTTGTACGGCTAAAAAAACTAGAAGAAATCCTGGGCGTTCGACTCAAAAACCTGGGACTTTATCTCGAGGCCCTTACCCATCGTTCGATCCTGGGGCAATATAGCGATTGGCCCTATCGGGACAACGAACGCCTTGAATTTTTGGGCGACGCCATCCTTTCTATGGTGATCAGCCACCTGCTTTACGAACGTTATGCCCGGGACTACCGGGAGGGAGAACTGACCAAGATGAGGGCCTGGTTGGTCAACGAAGAGCGGTTGGCCAAGATTGCTCGGAGACTGGGGCTTGCCGATCTGATCCTCCTTGGTCCAGGGGAAGAGGCCACCGGGGGTCGGGAAAAGGCCTCTATTTTGGCCGGTACCTTTGAGGCCATTATCGCCGCTTTTTATCTAGATTTAGGTTTTGAAAAAACCTTCGGTCTAGTAAAAAAAGTCTTTGCCCGTTTAATTCCTCATGCCCCGCGGGGATTGATCTCTGATTATAAGACCGTGCTCCAGGAATATACCCAGCGCCATTTTAAACAGACCCCTACTTATGAACTGCTAAAAGAAGTCGGCCCAGAACACGCCAAGGTCTTTTATGTGGCCCTGAAGCTTGGGGGAGAAACCGTGGCCACTGGACGCGGACGGTCTAAAAAGGCCGCAGAGCAAGATGCTGCTCAAAAAGCCTTAAAAAGACTGGAGGTAAGACATGGAAATTACTCCCGAAAAAACAAAAGATAACACAGAGAAAAAATTTAGATCAGGGTACGTGGCCCTGATTGGCGTGCCCAACGTAGGAAAATCGACTTTGTTGAATCAACTCCTCGGCTACAAGGTGGCCATTACCACGCCCAAACCGCAGACCACACGCTTTCAAATCCGGGGGATCCTTACCGGGGAGGACTATCAGATCATCTTTGTCGACACCCCGGGTATCCATGAGGCCAAAATGCTCTTCAATCGTCTCATGGTAGAACAAGCCCTTCGCGCCATCGAGGAGGTAGACAGCGTTGTCTTTATCGTAGACGCCGCTCATCGCAGCCCAAAGGCCGAAGAAAAGATCATCGAGATCTTACAAGAGGCTAATAAACCCACTATCTTGGCCCTGAATAAGATCGACCTCATCAAAAAAGGCGAACTCCTGCCGATGATCGACTTTTTCTCCCGCCTTTATCCTTTTAAGGCCATTGTCCCCATTTCTGCCTTGGAAAGAGACGGACTTGATGAACTCTTGGAAGAGATAGTGGACACCCTGCCTGAAGGGCCGATGTACTATAGCCCGGATATGCTTACCGATCAACCGGAAAGGCTTTTGGCCGCCGAGATCATCCGCGAAAAGATCTTTATGCTTACCCGCCAAGAAATCCCTTATTCTACGGCGGTGGTGGTGGAGGAATTCGAGGAAGATCCTGAGAGAAAAATCCTCTTTATTCAGGCCACTATTTACGTGGAAAAAGATTCTCAAAAAGGAATCATCATTGGCAAAGGGGGAGAAAGACTCAAAAAGATTGGCACCCTGGCCCGGGAGGAACTAGAGTTTCTCTTCGGCCAAAAGATCCATCTGGATCTCTGGGTCAAGGTCCTCAAAGGATGGCGCAAAGAGGAAAAGGCCCTCAGGCGGCTGGGTTTTCCTGTGACTTAAAAGTCACAAATGTGACTTTTGGGTCACGAAAAAAAAGCCACAAATCAGTTTTTTCTAAAATAACCACCGATTATAACGTCAAAAATTGATTGGTATTTTTTTTGCTAATAAGTACCTCTAAAATAGCAGAGGATGTCCGACGATGGAGCTCTTTCAGCATACCTTAGGTGATACAGTAGTCTTCGAGGGAGAGGGAGTTATTACAGGCAAGCGGATTACGGTAGAATTAATCCCTTCGCCTCCTAATCAGGGGATTATTTTTGAGAGAGTAGATCTTGATCCACCGGTATTGATGCGTGTCTCTCCAGAGACTGTTTTTGCCGTGGAAGGGGCGACCTTGATCCAACAGGGCGAGGGGCAGATTATCTATATTGAACACCTCCTTTCGGCCTTAAACGGGCTGGCCATAGACAATGTCATTATTCGGGTAAATGGTCCAGAGATCCCTTTGCTTGATGGTTCTGCCAGGCCTTACGTAGAGGCCATCCTCAAAGTAGGTCGCAAGCCTCAGTGGTCTTTACGGCGTTATTTGCGCATTTTAGGAGAATTTGAGGTCCGAAATGGTGTGGGTCGGGTGGCCTTTCGCCCGGCCTCAGAGCTCAAAATCCATTGCGAGATCAATTTCCCCCATCCACTCATCGGGCATCAGGAGACTTCTCTTTCGGTCACCCAGGAAACTTATATCTCCGAACTATCTTATGCCCGGACTTTTGGCTTCTTAAACGATATTATTGA
>CAZKEG010000141.1:0-4235 GCA_964551715.1 uncultured Thermodesulfobacteriota bacterium | reverse complement strand
GAGAAACACGGGGTGGATATCATCCGTCGGGCCTTGGAGGAGCCGCTTCGTCAGATCGCGGCCAACGCCGGTTACGAGGGTTCCATCATTGTAGAGAAGGTAAAGGCTGAAACCGGGGCCAAAGGCTTTAACGCCATTACTGGTGAGATCGTAGACCTGATGGAGGCCGGAATTATAGACCCGACCAAGGTCTCCCGTACGGCCCTTCAAAACGCAGCCTCGATCTCTAGCCTGTTGCTCACCACCGAGGCCATGGTGGCGGAAAAGCCCAAGGAGGAAAAGGGCAGCACCCCACCTGCTCCTGAGCTCTAAGTTGGCCTGAAACGAGGGCGGCTTAAGCCGCCCTCGTCTGTTATTACCCCTGCTGTGTGAAGCCCTTTCTCTTTTCTGTGTTAGACTCAAGACCAAATGTTTGAAGGATTGATCCTCCTCTTTGCTGCCTTTGTCCACGGGTTAGTCGGCTTTGCCTTTGCCTTGCTCGCTGTGCCTCTGCTTTCTTTCCTGTGGTCATTAAAGTTAGTCGTGCCCCTTATGGCCCTTTTCGGGACCACTATCAATGCCTTACTTCTCCTTTCTCTTTGGCGATATTTTGAGCTTCGGCGTATCTATTCCCTTCTTATCGGAGCCCTCCCAGGGGTGGTAGCCGGGGCCTCCTTCCTGGCCAAGGCCCCGGAGTGCTGGCTTAAGGGACTCCTAGGACTCATTCTCATCTCTTATGGACTCTGGGGATTTATCAATCTGAGGCCTAAAATTCGTCTCGGAGACCGATGGGGGTATCTCTTTGGCTTTTTGGCCGGTGCCCTTGGGGCCGCCCTGATGACTTCAGGGCCACCGGTGGTGATCTATGTGACCTTAAAGGGCTGGGAGAAGGACGAGATAAAGAGTACCTTGCAAGGGTATTTTCTGGCCCTGGGCATATTAGTGATTCTTTCTCATTTAAGCCGAGGGCTTCTTACGACCACGGTGGGATTTTCTTATTTTAAATTTCTCCCCTTGGTCTTGATCGGACTTTTTCTTGGCCATAGGGTTTATCAATGTTTAAGCCTCGGGTGGTATTTAAGATTTTTGTACGCCCTTCTTATCCTGGCCGGTTTTCTCTCTTTTTGGTCTTAACCCGGATTAGATTCGGCGTTTACTTCGGTTTTTAAATGGGTCAGGCCCTCTCGAAAATATGAGAAACTGGCCACCGCCAAGGCCCCGCCCATAACCGTGTAAATAAGGCCCAACCAGTGACGCGGGAAGGAAGAATGTCTCAGAGAAAGCCCCATGGCCACCATGACGATGATGATGAGATAGCTTCGCCAAGGTTGAAAGGCAAAGAGGCAGGTCTTATTCGGCCGTTTTTTGATAAACCGGACGTTGCGATGGGCAATCCTCCGCAGGCCGAAATAAGAGACCAGAGAGGAAACAGCCAAGGCCAACCAAAAGAGATACTTCCAGGGCCCATGAAGCCAACGATAGGCCAAAAGGCAGAGATTAAACCCTGCGGCAAACCAAAGAGCCCCAGCCAAGAAGAAGAGCCATTTCCTCGAAACAAAAGGCTTAACAGGCATAGGTAAAGACCTCGACTCGCTCGGCGAATTTTTCGCATAACGCCACAAGTTTGCCACTTTTGACCAAACCTTCAACTAAATAAAGAGGAATTTGTTCAAGACCCCAGAAGATTCCGGCCAGCCCACCGGTAACCGCTCCGATGGTATCTGTATCACCCCCGAGTCGCAAGGCCTGGGAGAGGGTGTCCATAAAATTTTGACCCCTTAAAAGACACCAGACTGCCGCCTCCAAAGTATGGATGACGTAGGCACTGCTTTTTATCTCTTTTTGAGGGAGGTCTCCAAAACCGAGGGAGAGCAGGCGATCAAAATGGATGAGCTCTGGGGCGAATTCTCTTTGTAAGCGGTAAAAATCCAGGAACAAGGAGACAGCCCTTCGATAAGCCTCTTCCCTCCCTGGTTCTGATAAGGTTTCAGAGGGCCTTAAGAGACCCCTGACCAACAGGGCATAAAATCCGCAGGCCATTTGACTTCGCGGATGGGCATGGGTCACCTTTGAGGCCTGGTGTACGGCTTCAAACATGGCCTCTAAAGGCTGCCAGGTGTAAAAGATGGCCACCGGAAGGATGCGCATTAGGCTTCCGTTGCCGTTTGATCGTTCGTCCTTCCCTCCGCAGATTAAAGCAGGGGTGCCGGAGAGATAACGCTGGATGGCCTCGGTAGTCGTCCGGCCAAAACCGATGGCCTGACCAAAGGGAGTAAGGTTCCCTCCTTTGAACCAGAGGCTAAATCTTCGGGCCAGGTCATCTGGATCAAGGCGGCCCATTTCAAGGAGGCTTTCTACCGTGCAAAAGGTAAGGGAAGTGTCGTCAGACCAAGTCCCCGGGGGATAAGGACCAGGGGAATAATTATCAAGGGATTTTGAAGCCATTTCTTCGCGTGAAAGCCCCTCAAAAGGGAAGCCGAGGGCATCTCCAATGGCCACTCCTAAAAGGCCGCCTTTGATCTTTTGAGAGATCTTTTCCACTATTTTCCCTTGTCTTTGTTTTGGGTCTTTACTAATTTAGCCGCTATGCTGCCCAAGGAAAGTGAAAAAAAGGCCTATGTGCGGGAAAAATTTTCTCGGGTGACCCGCCGATACGATTTGGTTAATACCTTAGGGAGTTTTGGTCTTGATCATTGGTGGCGCTACGAGGCGGTCAAAGAACTTTCCCGTTACCCCGGGCCTATTCTTGATCTTTGTGCCGGGACCCTACCTTTGGCCAAAGAGATCGTTCGCCAGCGTCCCCGATTGGTCGTGGCCTTAGATATTTGCTTGGATATGTTGGCTTATGGCCTCAAGCGCTTGGAGACCCATCCGGCTTTTCTCTTTATCCGTCCGCTATGTGCCGATGGCGAGAAGTTGCCTTTCCCAGATGGAGTCTTTTGGGGGGAGACGGTGGCCTTTGGGGTACGAAACCTGACCCACTTAGAACAAGGATTGGTGGAGATGTACCGAGTCTTAAAACCCGGGGGTAAAGTGGTGATCCTTGAGTTTTCACGCCCCACCGCCCCTATATTCGCCCCGGTCTATCGTTTTTATCTGAATCACATTCTCTCCAGATTGGGGGGCTGGCTTACTGGTGATGAAGAGGCCTATAAATACTTGGCCCGGTCCATAGCCACTTTTCCTGCGCCGGAAGAATTTGCCGCCCTAATGTGTAAAGTGGGATTTAAAGAAGTCTCCCTTCGCCCTCTCACTCTTAAGGTGGTTACCCTCTATACCGGGGTGAAATAAAGTTTTCGTCGAATTTAGTTTCCAAAACAGCTTTCTCGGCCAACGGAATCACGTTTCTCTCCAGGCTAACACCTCCTCCCATCTCTCTTCCGGATCGTCGAATTCCACCGAGGAGGGATCGAAGGCATGTGGATCAAAATTTTGAGGATCAATCCCTTGATCCATTAGCCACTCGTACAATTCTTGATATTCGGGATGTTTAGGATCTTTGAGGATTTTCAGTAACTGTTCGTATCCGTAAACCCCACCACAATTTTCAGGAGGACAGGCACCTTTACCAGCAATACACTGAGGGTATTTTGCTCCCTTCTCTTTGGGGAGTATCTTTTCCAAAGTGAGCTCATGTCCCCAGTTGTCGCCGAAGTCGTAGACATAAAGCCCTTTTTTCTGATGCGGGGTAAACCAATTTACTACGTATTGATTTCTCTCTAGGTAAGTTTCTTTTTTTCTAAAATGGGGCAGACCGATGAAAAGGTCGTCCAAATCGTCTCTTTCCATTTCGATAAAGGCTTTCTTCTGGGTAATGGGATTTTTGAGGATAAAATGATGAAGGTGTTCGTCAAACCACCCCATGGCATCTTGAATGGCCACGTGAAAGTCCCAGAAATTATAATTATCCGGGATCAAAATGCGGCGCCAGATAGGTAGTGGAGCTCCTTTCAAAACGATTTTGAATTGATAGACATAAGAAAATCTCTTCTTTTTGGGCATGTGGACTCCTTTTTTTACGATCTAATGTGTTGCTTAATTTTGCCTCGAAGCCTTGACTATATAAAGGCACAAAGGGCCCTATAGGGAATTTTGTGTAAAGAGGTTTAGCTATTTTGACCATTTTAGAGTACCGCTTTCAGTTCATAGGTCAATATGAATTTTTGCTGTAGTTCGTAGCTCACGGCCTGCACACTCGGCAGATTTGAGCTTTGGAGTAGCCATTAGCGAGCATGGCGATAAGAAGCTCTTCGTAG
>CAZKEG010000140.1:0-4247 GCA_964551715.1 uncultured Thermodesulfobacteriota bacterium | reverse complement strand
CTCTACTGGATACCCCTGAAGGGCATTGTGGATGCTCTTGGTCACCTTGAAGAAGTCTTCTTCCCCGGAGATTACCTCCCAACGAACATTAAGCCCCAGGGCCTGCATCAGAGGGACCATACTATGAAGGATCTCAGCCACGCCGCCACCGTAACGGGTAGAATTAACATGGACCACACGAGCCGCTTGCAAGTGATGGGCAAGCTGTTTCAGTTGATCGATGACATCGGTACCAACTATAGCTTCGTATCGAGCCAGGAGTTCCCCATCCATCCTATTTACTCACCCCAAAATATCGTCTAAAGACCAAGCTCAATTGTTCACGAATCTCAGTCAAGGTCAGGAAATAAGGATCTATAACCGCCAGTTCAGCGGCCAGATCATCATATTGAGGGGAAAAGGCCTGAAACCACGCGCGAAAATCATCGACTCGATCAGGAGTTCGCCGACGGGCATCAATAAAGTGATAAAAGATACTACCCTGGGAGAAAGTAGGGACGACTTCTACTAATTGCCGGGGTTCTTTTACTCGTTTGCCGGTATCAAGGACGATGATCTGGCTCTTGACGAAATAGAAAGGGGCCACGGCCTTGCGCCAAGGAAGATCCCCGCTCTCATCTACACGCTCTTCGATAATGTTAATCAGTTCCTCTCGTAATTCCTCTAGATTACGAAATTCGTGTGGGGCAATAAGGTTTAGGCGTTCGGCCAGGATCCAATCGTGTAAATCCCGGTGGGCCCAGGCAGCGAAGTCATTATGAAACTCCGGGTGATCAAAGCTCGGACGGAGCTGTCTGGCCCAGAAGTGATAATAAAGACAACCTACCTCTACCTCGCGTAAGTGCTCCAAAAGTTCGGCCAAAATATAGGCCTTAACCCCGGTAGAAATAGAGACCAAGGCACAATCTTTAACGGCAAAAGAGACGGCATTTTCAGGCGTTTTCTCTTCGGACATGAAACATCTCTTTTAAAAGATTTCTCACTTCTCGGCAAGAATCAACGTTAAATCGGGCCCGAGAAACCCCAAAGCCCACCTTAATGGTATAGCCATATTCTGGAATGGCCTCAAAGAGATCTTCATCGGTCCAATCATCCCCTGCAGCCAGGATGAATTCATAATTTCCCTTCTCTAAGAAGTATCGCGCCGCTCGACCTTTATTTACGTTAACCGGCTTGACCTCAATCACCTTGTTACCGTTCAAGACCAAAAGATCAAGGTTTTTGGTAATATCAATCAAGGCATCTCTTAATTCTCGGGCCCTCAATGTAGAGAGCTCTGGGTCAGCCCGTCGATAATGCCATACCAAGGCGTATTCCTTCTCTTCGACAAAGGCCCCTGGAGTCCGATCGGCGTAACTTTCGAGAATAGGCCTAATAGCCTCCTTCCAGTCTTCGGAGATGGATTCGACCATCTTCCAATCTTCACCCACCTCCTTGATCCAGACCCCGTGTTCAGCCACTAAATCAAGGCCCAGACCTTTAAACCATCTATCCAAGGTCTCTTTCGGGCGACCACTGATCAGTACCACTCTATTTTTCGGCAAAGAAGCGAGATTTCTCAAAATTTCCTTTAATTCCTCATCCGGGCGTGCTCTCTCTGGTCTACCGGCAAAAGGGACCAGGGTGCCATCATAATCCAAAAACAGGATACTGGAACGGGCCTTTTGAAATTTTTGCAATATTTCCTGGCGGGCCAAGGGACCGAGTTTGCGCGAGATAAAGTCCTTCTGGATCTCTTTGATCTCAGAGAGCTTTTCCATAAACTCGTTGGCCCAGCGATGGACATCGTATCGCTTGAGCCGTTCCTTCATGATTCGGTTACGCTCTCGCTGTTCGTCCTCGGGCATCTCCAAGGCCTCACGCATGGCCTCCGCCATTTGGTTCAGGTCAAAGGGGTTAATGATGATGGCCTCACCCATTTCCGCCGCTGCCCCGGCCATCTCGCTCAGGATCAAGACTCCGCGGTCTCCGGGAGTAGTGGCCACGTACTCTTTGGCAATGAGGTTCATCCCATCACGCATAGGAGTAACCAAGGCCACATCAGCCAGATTATAAAGGGCCGCCAGAGTGGCAAAGGGGACCGCACGGTAGAGATACCAAACAGGCGTCCAGCCAAAGCCCCCGTGACGACCGTTGATGCGCCCGATCAGTTCATCTACTTCGCGCTTGAGCAACATATAATGCTCTACCCTGGTGCGCGAAGGAACAGCCACCAAGATCAGGACCACTTTTTCTTTGTATTCTGGATAGCGCTCAAAGAGAAGGTCATAGGCCTTGAGGCGCTGGGCAATACCCTTGGTGTAGTCCAGACGGTCCACCGAGAGGATGACCCGACGTTCACCGATACGCCGTCTAATCCGACGAATTTCATGGCGGACATCAGGCCTTTCGGAAGAACGGGCAAAACGCTCGAAATCGATTCCCATGGGGAAGGCATCTACTTTGACCACCTGTTGGTCGGTGGCCACCAGGCCTAAACTGTGCTCATAGCCCAGGATGCGCCGTACACTGCTCAAAAAGTGCCGGGCGTATTCAAAGGTATGAAAACCGATAAGATCCGCACCAAGCAGGCCTTTTAGCAATTCGGCCCGCCAAGGAAGGACACGGAAAATCTCAAAAGAAGGAAAGGGAATATGTAAAAAGAAGCCTATTTGGGCCTCTGGGAGACGTTCCCGAAGCATACCAGGCAGGAGCAGGAGCTGATAGTCATGCACCCAAATGGTGCTATCCGGGTCGGCTACTTCCACTACAGCTTCGCAGAAGAGCCGGTTGACCCGCCGGTAAGTCTCCCAGAGTTTCTGGTCAAAGACGGCATATTGTAAAAAATAGTGAAAAAGGGGCCAAAGGGTCTTGTTAGAAAAGCCATAGTAGTAATTTTCGATCTGGCGTTGGGTCAAAAACACAGGCCGGCAGGAAAGCTCTTCTAGTCGAGAAATGATCTCCTCTTCCCGACCTCGGACGCTTTCTGCCGAAATCCCCGGCCAGCCAAGCCAAAGCCCTCCTTTCTCTCGATAAAAGGAACCCAGCCCCGTGGCCAGACCACCGGCACTAGAATGAAAATGAAAGACTCCTTCGCGTTTGGTGACCGTAACTGGCAGGCGATTAGAGACTATAATCATGCGACCAGTCATAATTATTGAGAATCATAAGCATTTTATAAATTGTGTCAAAAATAGGATGGATTATTTTCTCGGTCTTGCCAAGGAAAATCAGGCATTATTTCTCTTTTTCAACCTCCCAGCCAGGCAGGAGGTGAAGTTCCGCCAGTTGCGTCATGCTCACCGGGGCCGGAGCGCTGGTAAGCAAACATTGAGCCCGTTGGGTCTTGGGGAAGGCAATTACCTCGCGGATGCTTCGTTTGCCGGCCATGAGCATGACCAAACGGTCAAACCCAAAGGCGAAACCACCATGTGGCGGGGCACCGTATTCCAAGGCCTCAAGTAAAAAGCCGAATTTTTCTTGGGCCTCTTCTCGACCAATCTTTAATAAGTTAAAGACCCTTTGCTGAATATCAGGGCGATGGATACGGATGCTCCCCCCTCCGATCTCGATCCCATTAAGGACCAAGTCATAGGCCCTAGAACGAACCTTCTCCGGGGCGGTCTCAAGCAAGCCCAGATCTTCTTCTTTGGGAGAGGTAAAGGGATGGTGCATGGCCACAAAACGACCTTCTTCGTCATCCCACTCCACCAAAGGGAAATCCACGATCCAACAAAACGAAAACTGTCCTGAAGGGATCAGGTCGAGACGCCTGGCCAATTCCACCCTTAACTCCGAGAGGACGTCGTTTACCAAGCTCGGCTGATCAGCCACAAAAAAGATGGTGCTCCCTACCTCTGGCTTTAGAGCTTTGAGCAACCCCTGTATTTCTTCCTCGGAGAAAAACTTGACGATCGGGGACTGAAGCTCCTCCCTTTCTCTCACCTTGATCCAGGCCAGCCCCTTGGCCCCTAGTTCGTTGGCCAAGGCGGTAAGGTCATCGAGTTCCTTGCGGGAAAAATCGTGAGGTATACAGAGACCTTTGATCAGGCCGCCTTTTTCAATTACCTGGGCAAAAACGCGAAATTTAGTCTGGCGAAAGATATCGGTGAGGGTGATTAGTTCCAGGCCGAATCGCAGATCCGGACGATCCGTCCCGTAGCGAGAAAGGGCCTCTTCATAACTCAAGCGAGGAAAGGGCCTTTTTAATTCTACACCCAGCGTTTCTCTAAAGACTTCAACCATTAGCTCTTCCAGGAGTTCCATAA
>CAZKEG010000139.1:0-4285 GCA_964551715.1 uncultured Thermodesulfobacteriota bacterium | reverse complement strand
TCGTCAAAGAAGTAAGGGAATGTTACGAGGTCTTAGGGCTTATCCATGCCCTTTGGCGGCCTATCCCTGGGCGTTTCAAGGATTATATAAGCCTTCCCAAACCGAATATGTACCAATCCCTTCATACCACGGTGATCGGTCCCGGCGGGCGACAGATGGAGATCCAGATCCGGACCGAAGAGATGGATCGTATCGCCAACGAGGGAATCGCTGCCCATTGGCTTTATAAGGAGCAAAAGATCATCTCGGCGGATTCGGCCAAGTCTCACCAGTTTGAATGGTTGAAGCGCCTGGTAGAACTCCAAAAAGAACTTCAAAACCCGCGGGACTTTATCGAGTCCTTGCGCATGGACCTCTTCCCAGATGAGGTCTATGTCTTTACTCCCGGCGGAGACATCAAGGTCCTTCCCCGCGGGGCCACTCCGGTAGATTTTGCCTATGCCATCCACACGGAGGTAGGGCATCATTGTGCCCGAGCCAAGGTGAACGGGCGCTTGGTCCCTCTTGATTACGAACTGCAGACCGGAGACATCGTCGAGATTGTCACCGCCACCCATCAAAAACCTAGTCGGGATTGGTTGAAGTTTGTCAAGACCAGTCGGGCCAGGAGTCGTATCCGGCAGTGGCTAAAGAGAGAGGAACATCAAAGAATCATGGTCACCGGTCGTGAGATATTGGATCGAGAATTACGCAAGTTCAAAAGTTCTTTCTCGGCCTTTTTGGACAGCGAACGGGCGGAAGAGGTGGCCAAGGTCTTTTCTTTTAAGACCGTTGACGACCTCATCCTGGCGGTGGGCTATGGTCGTCTGACTCCTCAACAGGTGGTCCGTCGGTTCCTACATATTGAGACCAAAGAGGAACCAGAAGAACCCCAGGTGACCAAAAAGTCCTTCTCCCTAGAGAGGGGGGGTGAGGTCTTTTCCGTAGACGGGGCCCAAGATATCCTTTTCCACCTCAGTCGGTGTTGTAATCCTCTGCCTGGAGACGAGGTCATCGGTTATATCACCCGCGGGCGGGGGATTACCGTTCATCGGGTGGATTGTCCAAACCTAAAGACCCTTGATCCGGATCGAAGAATAGAAGTACGCTGGGAAAATACCGATGGGGCTACCTATCCGGCCCGAGTGGCGGTGGTGGCCGTGGATCGGAAGGGGATGTTGGCCTCTATCTCAAGCGCTATCAGTGCCAGTGAGGCCAACATCTTAGAAGCCGAGGTTAAGACCACCCCGGATCGACGGGCCATCTTTAATTTTTTGTTAGAAGTCTCTGACAAGGCCCATCTGGATCGCATCTTTGCCCATGTGAAACAGGTCGACGGTGTGATCCGGGTGGAACGAAAATTATCTTAGTGAACAGCTTTTTGGACCTTGCCTGCTTTGAGGCAACGGGTGCATACACGCATCCTCTTTACTTGCCCAGAGGGCAATTTGACCCGAATGCGCTGTAAATTAGGATACCACCAGCGTCCAGAGTGTTTGTTAGAATGACTGACTTTGTGCCCGGTATGAGGGCGGCGACCGCAGATCTCGCATATTTTAGACATGGTTTCCTCCTTGGGAAGCCTTTTCTGACGGGCCATTTATAACGTCTACTTTAAGTTTTAGCAACAGGTAGTCGAGTCCAAATATTAGGTTTGGAAAGAGAGGATCGGAAATGGAAGAAAAGAGGAAATCTCCGCGGGCAAACTACGTATTTCGGGTGGATTATAGCACTCCAGAGGCCCTTTTTAACGAATTCGCCGACAATATCAGTGAAGGAGGTCTCTTCATCAAGACACCGAATCCTTTACCCATCGGCACAGAGATCGTGCTCGAATTTATCCTGCCCCTTCTTGAGGAACCGATTAAGGTCAAAGGCCGGGTGGAATGGAATACAGAACTTCCGGGTATTCGTAAACGCACCCCGGGGATGGGAGTCAGCTTTCAAGGTCTTTCCCCGCAACACAAAGAAAAGATCAATCAGGTGGTGCGGCAATTACGTCAGATCTAAGAGACTGGTTTGGCTCAGGGCCTCCGCCAGATAGACCAACCCCGGCCAGACGTCCTCTTCTCGATGGGCCTCAAAGGTAAATGAAGGCCTAAGGTCATGTCTTTTCAGGAATTGAAAGATGGACAAAAAGGGAATCTTTCCCTGCCCTGGAGGGAGATGGTCATCCCAGGAGCCGTCGTTGTCGTGGAGATGCATTTCAAAAAGCCGCCCTTTGAAGGCTTTAAGCCAGGGCTCCCAGGAAGATTTGGCAAAGGCAAAGGCATGACCGGCATCAAAACAATAGCCTAAATAAGGCGAATCTATCTCTTCTACTATTCCCGTCAAAACCTGCGGTTCAGGTTCAAAGACGTTTTCCAAGGCCAGCTTGAGTTGATATCTTTCGGCTATCTCGACCAGCCTTTTTAAGGCCTTGACCATTATCTTTTGCCATTCTGAGATCCTTTCGCGGTGATACCCCGGATGATAACCGGAATGAAGGACTACCACTTGAGGTCTAAAATAGCGGGCGGCCCTAAGCCCTTGCTCCAGGCGCCGAATACTTGCCCGCCGGACTAAGAGATCAAAGGCCCCTGGAGAGAGATCAGAAAACGGGGCGTGGACTGTGCAAGCGATGCCGGCCTTAAGGAGTTTTTGGGCCATGGAGCGAATATCCTTTAGCCGATAACGATCAAGGGTCTGGTGGTCAAGGCCAACCTCTAAAGAAAGCCCCTCTTCCCGTACCCTGGGCCAATACTTTTCAACCAATATGGGAAAGGGCAGGGCGATATGGACTATCTTTTTGGTCTTTTCTATCAGGGCCTTGTTTGTCTTAACCTCCATAAAATTCCCTCACCGCTGAGATGATCTCTTCTTGTTCCTCCGGCTCAAGGAAGGGATGCATCGGCAGAGACAGGACCTCTTTCGCCAGCCTCTCTGAGACCGGGAAATCTCCCTTCTTGTAACCCAAGTCGGCAAAGGCTGGCTGCAAGTGAAGGGGGATGGGATAATAAACGGCGGTTGGGATCCCTTTGCTCCTTAAAAACTCAGCCAGACGATCCCTTTCCGGGGCACGGATGGTAAATTGGGCGTAACTGGAAAAATAACCAGAGGGAATTACCTGATACTTGATCCCTGATATAGCTTTTAGGAGTTCGCGATAGCGTGCGGCTACCTCTTGGCGCCTGGTAAGCTCTTCTTCAAAGTGCTTAAACTTGACCAAGAGGATGGCGGCTTGAAGGGTGTCTAAACGGGCGTTGAGGCCTTCGTATTCATGCCAGTATCTTTTGGTCTGGCCGTGGACCCTGATGGCTCGCATCTTTTCAGCGGCCTCTTGATCATTGGTAAAGATCATCCCCCCGTCGCCACAGGCCCCCAAGGGCTTGGCCGGAAAGAACGACACCGCCCCGGCCTGTCCAAAGCTCCCGGAACGTCTTTTGCCGATGGCGGCACCGAAGGATTGACAGGCGTCTTCAATCAGGATCAGACCATATTTTTCACACAACTCTTCTAAGAAGGGTAAATTGGCCGGAAGACCAAAGAGGCTTACAGCAATAAGGGCCTTGAGTTCAAGGCCTTGACTTAAAGTCTCTTCTATGGCCTTTTCCACCAAGGCAGGAGAGATATTCATGGTCTCCTCTTCGACGTCGACAAAGACAATCCTTGCCCCAAGGCGGCGGATGACCTCGGCGGTGGCCACAAAGGTAAAGGGAGTGGTGATGACCGCCTGGCCAGGCCTTACGCCAAAGGCCTTAAGGGCGATGTAAAGGGCATCTGTCCCGGAAGAGACCCCGATGGCCTCCTTGACCCCGACAAAAGAGGCCAGTTGTCTTTCCAGCTCAGCTACCTCAGGCCCCAGGATATAGTTGATGCTGCGAAGGACTTTGAGGGCGGCTTTCTCGATTTCTTCTTGATAAGCTGCGTATTGGCGTTCTAAGTCGATAAATCGCATACCCCTCCTCCTAAACGGGGCCTGAGTTTACCAGAAATTTGGAGACAGTTCACTTGCATATCTTCTTTAACTTGTTTATAACCAAAAATTAGCTGATCTTTTCTGATGGTGTAAGCCGAAGATTCGCTTTGGCCCAAGACCATTGACGCGGTAGAGCAAGTGGTGTTTGGTTATTAAGGGCGCGCCCATAGCTCAACCGGATAGAGCGCTGGGCTTCGAACCCAGAGGCTGGAGGTTCGAGTCCTCCTGGGCGCGCCAGTTTTTGGTCTTTCAGGAGTTTATTGGCGCTCCGCAAGGAAGGGTTTAGAATCGACAGCTTATGGTGAGACGAGGTCGAAAAAGAAGAGATAGCCCTAGTGTTATCCTCCG
>CAZKEG010000138.1:0-4297 GCA_964551715.1 uncultured Thermodesulfobacteriota bacterium | reverse complement strand
TATTCCCACCGGGAAATATGTAGTGCTTAAGGTTTCGGATACAGGTACAGGTATCTCGAACTCTATTAAAGAGAAGATATTTCAACCCTATTTCAGCACCCGTAGAAGAGAAGGCGGGTCCGGATTAGGTCTGACCATGGCCCTTCAATTTATCAAAAAATTAGGGGGAACTATAGAAATAGAAGGTACCTCGAGAAAGGGGACCACTTTTAATCTCTATTTTCCTGCCCATGCCGGTTAGGTAGCGTAGATAAGCCCCTCAAGGGTTTCTCGTATCTCTTCCGGTGGAATCCACCTTATGCCAAGCTTATCCGCCAGAGCGAGAATACCGCGATCAGCCGAGAGGAGGAGCCCATCGAGTTCTAAAGCCAGGAGGATTAATTCGATATCTTCTTTGGAGTCGACAATCCCTTCCCGCAGGGCCTCTCGATATTTACGCCGTAAGGCGTTGATGATTTCATCGGGGTTTCGATGGGCCGAGGCCCGAACAGCTTCCTCCGCCACCCGGAGTCCCTTGTTGATCCTCTGGCGAAGGTCGTCGATCAATTCATAGAGCAAAAAAGCCGGGATCTGGATCTCGTATTTTTTTGGTGATTTGACCCGAAAGATGGCCCTGGCCCTGGGAGGGATCTTGGTGTTGCGAAGCATCTTTTTTAACTCTTCATAGACCGAGGCCGGCATATAGACCCTTACTTGCGGTGCTTCGGAGGCCATCTCTAAAAAATTGACAAAGGCCTCCGTCGGACTGTCTCCGAACTCGCGGTAGACATCCGGATTGGTAAAGATACTGGTGTCTGGGATTAGGCGCTCTCTTTCGCGCTCAAGATCGATGGCCAACCTCCAACCTTCTAACCCTGCTGGGATGATAGCCATGATAAGACCTTTAAGCAAGAAAATTGTGTGATTTTTCTAGACTTATCGGCCATTTTGACCTAAAAATAATTAGAAAGCCTTTCCGAAGGAGGGTAGGAGTGCGTTGTCTGACCTTGCCGTGGCCCCTTGATCTGGGGGAAGCCGTCAAAGATCACGTGGATTTACCGGGTAGTAATTTGGTTTATGACTTCCATGGCGACCCCCTTTCCGCCGAACTCTTTATCGTCATGGAGGGAAACCAATTCATGGTCATCCCTGATGTATTGGAGGCCTTCTTTCGGCATCTTGGTCGAAGAGTAGAGGTCTTTTACGTAACTCTCCCACCGCCAAGATTTCGCCCCCTGATCGAGGGACATCCCTTGGCCATAGGCAATCTCGTCCTCAAATTTAGGCCGCAAGTGGTCATGGGCCCACCGGATTTTATGGGTAAGATAAGGGATCTAGTTACCGAGCCGAAGACCTTTGTTCGCAACAAAGGGGTCGTCCTTCTCGTCCAAAAGGGTAATCCTAAGGGTATAAAAGGTCCGGAAGACTTAATTCGGGAGGAGATAAAGATTGCCATCTCTAATCCTAAGACCGAGGTAAATTCCTTTAAGACCTATTTGGCAGCCTTGGAACACGTTTCCGGACTCAAGGAAAAGATAGAAAAAGAGGCTATTTTCAGCCAAGTTATCCATCACCGTGAGGTCCCGGCCTTTGTCTTCGAGGGCTTGGCCGATGTGGCCCCTCTTTACTTTCACTTTGCCTACTACTATCAGAATCCACGATTCTTTGAGACACCGCTTTTCGATTACCTGGAATTCCCGGAAGGGGCGGCCCAACAGGGAGAATATCAAGTAGCCTTAATGAAGGGGGCTGAGGAGGAAGAGTTGCCTCGCGCCTGGCAGGCCTTTTTGCTAACAAATGAAGTCCGAGAGTTATATATCTCTCACGGGTTTGCAGGTTAAGTTTATTTTTTCACAAGCTAATTTTTATCGATATAAACATTAACTATGGATCGTTGTTAACTTTAAAAATAGTATAAAATTTTCAAAAAGTTTATTTTTTCACAAGAGATTGACAAAAGAGGTTAAAGACAGTAAACCCACTAATCTTAAATCTGGGGAGGTTTTATGGATAAAGACAAGGAATTAATTGCGAAATATGCTGAAAGAGACGAAGAATTGCGGAGGCTAGTAGAAAAGCACCGCGCTTTGGATAACAAACTCGAAGAATTTCATCGCCGTCCCTATCTTACTTCTGAAGAAGAGGCGGAAAAAAAGCGCATTCAGGTCCATAAGTTGGCCCTTAAGGATAAAATTATGGCTATAGTTGAAAAATATCGTCGAATGGAGGAGGGAGAAGGATAGTGTCCACGAAAATGACAGGTGCCCAAATCATCATCGAGGCCCTCAAACGCGAGGGCGTGGAGGTTATCTTCGGCTATCCCGGAGGTGCGGTGATAGATATTTACGATGAACTCTACCGCACCCCGGAAATCAAGCATGTCTTGGTCCGCCATGAACAAGGGGCCGCTCATGCCGCCGATGGTTTTGCCCGTTCAACCGGGAAGGTAGGGGTCTGTCTGGTCACCTCCGGCCCTGGGGCCACCAATACGGTAACTGGAATCGCCACGGCTTACATGGATTCTATCCCTATTGTGGTCTTTACCGGGCAAGTCCCCACCAAATTGATTGGAAACGATGCCTTTCAAGAGGTAGACATCGTCGGGATCACCAGGCCTTGTACCAAGCATAATTTCTTAGTTAAACGTGTAGAAGACCTGGCCTGGACTATAAAAGCGGCCTTTCACATCGCTCGTACCGGTCGGCCTGGCCCTGTCCTGGTCGATCTCCCCAAAGACGTCCAGCAATCTAAGACAGAGTTTTATTATCCAGATGAGATCAAACTCCGCAGCTACAATCCGGTCTATGAACCTCACACCAGACAGGTAGAAAAGGCCTATCGTTTGCTGGAGACCTCAACCCGCCCGATCCTGTTTGTCGGTGGAGGGGTCATCGCTTCTGAGGCCCATGAGGAGGTCCGCGAATTGGCCGAGTTACTCAATCTCCCGGTGACCATGTCCCTCATGGGGCTTGGTGGTTTCCCGGGGACCCATGAGCAATCTCTGGGTATGCTCGGTATGCACGGCACTTACTACGCCAATATGGCGGTAGCCAATAGCGACCTCATCATCGCCGTGGGGGCCCGGTTTGACGATCGGGTGACCGGTAAGGTCGATGCCTTTGCCCCGATGGCCAAGATCGTCCATATCGACATCGATCCTACTTCCATTCAGAAAAACGTCCGGGTCGATGTGCCCATCGTGGGCGATTGTAAACGGGCCTTGAGCAAACTCTTAGAGATCATCAAGGAGGTTGGGCGGCCAGCCAAACTATGGCGGGAACAGTTTAAAGAATGGTGGGAACAGATCGACATCTGGCGTCGCCGTTACCCCTTGACTTATAAGAAGGACGATCAACAGATCAAACCGCAATATGTCATTGAAAAACTCTACGAATTAACCAGGGGAGAGGCGATCATCTGCACCGAAGTAGGGCAAAACCAGATGTGGACCGCCCAGTTTTACAAATTCGACCGTCCTCGAACCTTGCTTTCCTCCGGTGGTCTGGGGACTATGGGCTATGGCTTCCCAGCCTCCATCGGGGCCCAAATGGGCAATCCCGATAAATTAGTCCTTGATATCGCTGGTGATGGCTCTATCCAAATGAATATCCAAGAGATGGCCACGGCCATCGATCAACGTCTGCCGATCAAGGTAATCATCTTGAATAACGGTTATCTGGGAATGGTTCGCCAGTGGCAAGAGCTCTTTTACGATCGTCGTTATTCGGCGGTTCAGTTTCCGACCCTTCCGGATTTCGTCAAATTAGCCGAAGCCTACGGGGCCACAGGTTTTAGGGCCACCAAACCAGAAGAGGTAGAACCAATCCTCAAAAAGGCCCTTAGTACCAAGGGACTGGTTCTGGTCGACATCCATATTGCCCCTGAAGAGGGCGTTTTCCCTATGGTCCCTGCAGGTCGGGCCACAACGGAAATGATTTTGGTCTAAGGAGAAGGCTTATGGAGAGGAAACATACCCTTTCGGTGCTAGTAGAGAATACTCCCGGGGCGCTGGCCCGTATCGTCGGGCTCTTTAGTGGTCGTGGTTTTAATATCGATAGCCTCTGCGTAGCAGAGACCTTGGACCCTACACTCTCGCACCTCACCCTGGTAACTCACGGAGACGACTTGATCATCGAACAGATTATCAAACAGCTTCGGCGTCTAGTAGATGTTTACAAGGTGGTGGATGTGACCGAAGAGGATGAATTTGTGGAGAGAGAAATGGCCTTGATCAAGGTCAAAGCCGAAAAGGAGACCAGGGCTGAGGTCCTGCGAATGTGCGATATATTTCGGTGCAAGGTAGTTGACGTAAGTCCCA
>CAZKEG010000137.1:0-4313 GCA_964551715.1 uncultured Thermodesulfobacteriota bacterium | reverse complement strand
TATGAGCTGCTTCTCCAAGGGAAAGGCCCTTTTGTATGGTCCCGATGATCAGGCCGCCGATGACGTTGATGGCCATAATGATCAGGCCGGCGATGGCCTCTCCACGGACAAACTTACTGGCACCGTCCATGGCCCCGTAAAACTCAGCCTCTTTGGCGATCTCATCTCGGCGGCGACGGGCCTCGGCTTCGTCGATAAGGCCGGTGTTTAGATCGGCATCAATGGCCATCTGTTTGCCGGGCATGGCGTCCAGGGTGAATCTGGCCGCCACTTCGGCGATACGTCCGGCACCCTTGGTGATGACCACGAAGTTGATGATGACCAGGATGGCAAAGACTATGGCCCCAACGACGTAGTTTCCTCCGACCACAAATTGTCCGAAGCTCTTGATCACCTGACCAGCGGCCAGCGGCCCTTCGTGGCCGTGTAGCAAAATGAGCCGGGTGGAGGCCACGTTCAAAGAGAGCCTAAACAGGGTAGTGACCAAGAGTAGGGCCGGAAAGGCGGTAAAATCTAAGGGTTTGGTGATATACATGGACATGAGGAGGATGGCCAGGGCCACGGTAAAACTCATGGAGAGGAGAAGATCCATCAGGTGCCGCGGGAGGGGGGCGACCATGATGGTCAAGATGCCCACCACCCCGGCGGCCATGACCAGGTTTGACGGGTCAAGAGAAAGCGATTTCGGTATAGGTAAGGCCCGTTCAGCCATTCTTTACCTTCCCTTTCAGTTTGTAGACGTAAGCCAAGACCTCAGCCACGGCCTGATAGAGCTCAGCCGGGATGTATTCACCGACTTCCAGCTGATAAAGGGCCCTGGCCAAGGGGGGATTTTCCACTATCGGTATCTGGTGTTTTTCGGCTATTTCTTTGATGCGCTCGGCCAGGAAATCGGCTCCCTTGGCCACCACCTGCGGGGCCGGCATCTCGCCTAACTCGTATTTCAAGGCCACGGCCAAGTGTTGCGGGTTAGTGATGATCACGTCGGCCTTGGGAACTTCGGCCATCATGCGGCGCTGGGCCATGGCCCTCTGGATCTGTCTGATCCTAGCCTTGACCCAGGGATCACCTTCGGTCTGTTTGAGTTCCTCTTTGAGCTCTTCTCTGGTCATGCGGAGATGACGTTCGGTCTCCCAACGTTGAAAGAGGAAATCCAGGATGGCTAGGACGGCTAAGGCCAAGAGGGTCTTGGCCACTAAGGTCCTTGATAAGACAAAGAGTTCGCGCCCGATCTCCTCCACCCCCTCATCAATAAGGAGGAGGACTCGATCCTCATCGCTTCGGATGACCAGATAGGCCACCAACCCGATGATGAGGATCTTAAAGATGGACTTGGCTAATTCCACTAAAGAGGGCAGAGAAAAGAGCCTTTTAAATCCCTCCACCGGGTTGATGCGTTCGGTCTTGGGGACGAGGAACTCCCAGGCCACCACCCCTCTTACCTGGAGAAAGAGGGAAAGGAAGGCGGCAAGGACTACCAAGAGGGTTATTGGTAGGGCCGCCGCCAAGGCGAATTTCGTCCCTACATAAAGGGCCTCTCTAGCCTCCGGCAAGGCCAGGCTTCGATGGGGTAGAGAAAGAAAATAGACCAGACAGCGGGAAAACTGGGTAAAAATAAAGCCACCGGCCAGCAAAAAAGAGAGAAGCCCCCCGGAGATGACGGCCACCGCGGCTACTTCACGGCTCTTGGCCACCTGGCCGCGTTTTCTGGCCTCTTCTCGCCTTCGAGGCGTAGGCTCTTCGGTCTTTTCCTGTAAGGTTTCCTCAGCCACTCTATCCTCCGAAGGCCTTGATGATGATCGGGAGCCCTCTCACTGCCTGCCCGTAAGCCAGGCTCAAGGCATGGCCCAAAAGCTCAAGGGTCAAACCGAAAAAGAAGAGTCCCACCCCGATGGTCAGGGGAAAACTGACGATCATGACGTTGATCTGGGGCACAAACCGAGAGACTAAGCCCAAGGCGATCTGCATCAGGAGGAGAATGGCCATTACCGGAGCCAAGAGTTTTAAGGCCAAGCGAAAGAGCACCGCACTTTGCTTGACTAAGATCAAAAAGAGCGGAGAAGGGACCTTTAGAGAGCCTACCGGAAAGCTCTTTAGGCTTTCACCCAGGGCCAAAAGAAAATAGTGGTGAATATCAAAGACCAAGAAGAGCAAGATGGCGGTCAAGTAGGCCATTTGGGAGAGGACTGGGGCTTCGACGCCGGTCACCGGATCAATGACGTGGGCTACTCCGAACCCCATCTGGAAACCGAGGAGCTGCCCACCGAATTGGACCCCGGCAAAGATGACCCGGATCAAAAGCCCAAGGCTAAGGCCTAATAAGGCCTCGGGTATGAGCCTTAAGACGAATTCCCATACGTTATTTGGGGGCTTTATTTGCGTGGCCACCAAAGGCATGAAGATCAAGGAGATGACGATGATCAAAGCGGCCTTTACCGGGGCCGGGGTCACCGCGCTAAAGACCGGGAGGAAGGCCAAAAGGAAACCCACCCTCACTAGGATCATGGTGAAGGCCTGGGCGTGAAGCCAGAGATAGGTGTAGAAATCGTAGTTCATTTGATGTACCCCGGCAGATCCAGAATTAGATGCTGGGTAAAGGTCAAGAGCTTGTGCATCATCCAGGGAAAAGAGACCAAAAGGGCCAAGAAGACGGCCACAATCTTGGGGACAAAGGTCAGGGTCATCTCCTGGATCTGGGTGACGGCCTGAAAGATGCTGATCAGGAGCCCGACAACGAGGCCGGCCAGGAGCATGGGCATGGAGATAAGCAGGGTAAGTTCTACAGCCTGCCGTGCCAAGCCAAGGACCATAGCCTCTGTCATTTCTCCCTCCTTATCCAAAGCTCCTCACCAAAGAACCGACCAAGATGTTCCAACCGTCTACTAAGACAAAGAGGAGGATCTTGAGAGGTAAGGAGACCATAATGGGTGGTAGCATCATCATCCCCATAGACAAGAGGACGCTGGCCACCACCATGTCGATGATCAAGAACGGGATATAGAGCAAAAACCCGATTTCAAAGGCCGTCCGCAGCTCGCTGATCATAAAGGCCGGGATCAGGGTCAGGGTACGTACTTCGTCTTTGGTGACCGGACGTTTGTCTCCAGAAAGCTTGATCATCAAAGCTAGATCTTTTTCACGGGTATTTTTGAGCATGAATTCTCGAAAGGGTTTTAAGACGGTATGGAAGAGCTCTTGTTCGTTGATTTGGCCGTCGAGATAGGGCCTTATCCCCTGGCTGTAAGCCTTCTGGAAGATGGGTGACATGATAAAGAAAGTAAGGAAAAGGGCCAAGGCGATCAGGATCTGGTTGGGGGGAGTCTGTTGGGTCCCTAGGGCATGGCGCAAAAGGGAAAAGACCACCGCCAAACGGGTAAAGGAAGTAATCATGAGAAGAAGGGCCGGGGCCACGGAAAGGACGGTCAATAAGAGCAGGATCTGGAGCACGGTGGCCATCTGGGCCGGCCCAGCGGGCTCAAGCCCAAGCTTCACCGTAGGCAAGGTCACCGCACCAGCCGAGCTTGGAATGAGCCAAAAAACCAGACTAAGGACCACCCTCTTCATGCCCTTCTCCCCTTAGTTCGCAAATGAGTCTCGGCCCCCCCTCGCCGAGACCGATGAGCAATCGCTGACCGAGGACTTCGACCAAAACGAGCTGAGATTTATAGGTAAGAGGTTTTATGGCCTTGATCTGAATGGCTCCGGAAAGCCCCTTAGGGTTAAGGCCTCGAAGCCTTCGGAGCACCCAGGCCAAAAAGACCACCAACCCGCAAAGGGCTAAAGCCAAACCCAATATTTGTAGATAAACCCCTAGGTTATTCATGGACCCAGTTGCCTTATCCTTTCCTGCGGAGAGACAATTTCAGTAAGGCGCACGGCAAAGCGATCGTTGACCACTACTATTTCCCCGCGGGCCATGAGACGCTGGTTAACGTAGATTTCTGCCGGTTCACCGGCCATCTTGTTGAGCTCGATGATAGAGCCTTGAGAAAGCTTCAAGAGGTCGTTGATGATCATCTTCGATCGTCCAATCTCCACCGAGATCTCCAGCGGGATATCCAGGATAAAATCAAGACTGGGATGGGCCTCGTCGGCATCTTTTTGTTGGGTGAATTCTTCTAATTTCGGGGCCTTGGCTTCGGGGGCCGAAGTTTCAGTAGTTGGCCCTTGGCCCTCTTTGGCCTCTTTTAAGGCTTCTTCCCATTGGGCCAGGAGATCGGCCTCGGCCTCACTCATCTCTTCCTTCGGGTCTGAATCTCCTTCGGTCTTATCCGGAGTCTCTTCCTTGGGGGTTTCTTTAGGAGTTTCTTCCT
>CAZKEG010000136.1:3980-4331 GCA_964551715.1 uncultured Thermodesulfobacteriota bacterium | reverse complement strand
ATGTTTACTCTCTATCACTACTTTATCTGTAGATTCGCCTTCAAGTAACATAATACTTCCTCTAAAACCCCAAATAGAGCCAATAATTCCACCAATTAAAATAATAAGAATAGACAAATGAACAATATAAACAGAAAAATAACTCCAACGAGCTTTATCCTTTAAAAAAAGGAACCCCTTATCAAAGGAAAGTTTTTTAACTTGACCTAATCTTTTATTTACTATTTCTTCAACTCGCTTTAGAACTGTTTCAAAAGATTCTTTTAAATGAATCTCTTCTGATACTGGCATTCGTTTGAGTTTTTCCAAGTCTATAGCTAAAGGATCACGCCGATAAAGTTCGAGAGAAAA
>CAZKEG010000136.1:0-3970 GCA_964551715.1 uncultured Thermodesulfobacteriota bacterium | reverse complement strand
CAAAGAATAAGATTTATACTAAAAAAGGCTAAGAGAGTAGTATACCACCACGAATGATAAGTATCGTAAAGATGAAGCCACTTTATTATCTTGCCTAGAGTAGGACCATAACGATGAAAATAAAAAGCTATGGGTTGACCCTGAGGAAGTAAGGTGCCAAGAATCGAAGAAGCCGCTAAAGTGAGCAGCAAGAAGATAGCTAATTTGAGAGAAGTGAAAAATTTAAATATCGGATTCTTAGACATCTATTTTTCAACCTCCTTTGACTCTTCTTCGCCCTCTTTGATCGCTTTTTTGAAATTTTTTATCCCTTTTCCCAGACCTTCACCAATCTGAGGGAGTTTACTTGCTCCGAAGACAACGATCACAATCAGTAAAATAAGCAAAAGCTCCGGCAAACCCAAACCGAACATAATTTCTCTCCTTTTGAATTCGTTTGAAACTAAACCCAACCCTAGGTCTTGGCAAGGGAAATTTTTGAAAAGATCAAGATCAAAAGCGGCCTAAAAATTTACCAAAAATTTGAAGTAAGCGCCGACGAAGGTCTTTCATCCCTTGAGGAGAAATTCTCTCCTGACGAGGATAAATTCGATCCGAAACTCCAACTAAGGCCAGGATTTTTATCCTTCGAAAGCAGGCTACAGCGTATAAGGCCGAAACTTCCATATCTACTAACATGACCTTAGGCCTATAAGCCTGACAAAATTCGGCCGTTTCTCGATACAGGGCGTCAATTGAGATCACCGAAGCTTGCTGGATATCCTGAATAATTTTTTCCAAAACAGGAGATAGAATAGGCTTATAAAGGGTATCCTGTCCATAAAACCGTGAGGTCCCTTCTAGACTTAGAGCGGTTTCTACCCAAAAAATTCTACCTAGAGGAACTTCTTTTCTTATGGCCCCGGCCCAACCGTAAACTAGACATTCTTTCACCCCAGCAGCGATTAGATTTTCAAGAAGGATAACCGCCTGAGGCGCCCCTAAGGCTGGACCGGCCAGGGCCCCGGTCTCCCCATAACAGATGTGGCTTAAAAAAAGAGATTTTTGATAAGGGAAGGAAAATTCTTTTTTAAAGAAAAAAAAGTCAGGCTTGGTGAGGATCAAAAGGCCCCGGGGACCACATTTAAACCCGGGCTTAGGACGAACTATCTCGCTCATAAAGAAGACACATCTCTTCTTTAAGGGCCTCTATTTGGTCTTCGCACTCTTGGGTTGGGCGTTCCATACCACAGGCGAGACACCTCACCCGGGCTTTAGCTCACCGCCCAACAATGATTGCTGGCCCTCCACAAAACCGACAGACAAGCTCGGCCTCTTGTTGGCCTTCAGAGGCCGAAATCCTATTCTTCCCAAGGTTCTTCATAGTCGCACCTGGTACAGACTAAAAAATTTCCTTGCCGACGCTTCTTTTTAACCATAAAGGGGACCCCACAAGAAGGACATTCTTTTTTAATGGGTTCTTGCCAAAGGATAAACTTACACTCCGGCGCTTTACTACACCGATAGTATATTTTACCTGTCCTTGCCCGCCTCTTGACCAGGTACCCCGAACACCCTTCCTCGGGACAGGGGATACCAGTGCTAATTGGTCTTGTATTTTTGCATTCAGGGTACCCAGAACAGGCCAAAAACTCCCCAAAGCGACTGCGTTTGATCACCATCGGGCGCCCACACTTTTCACATATTTCATCTGTGATCTTTTGTTTCTCAACGACCTTGAGGTCTCCTTTTTCATCGCGGACGTAGTCTCTAGTCTCGCGACAGTCAGGATAACGGCTACAGGCCAAAAAGGCCCCCGCGCGACCAATGCGAATGATCATCTCTGCCCCACAAGCCGGACACTTTATCCCCGAAGGAATACCAACCTTAAGAGAGGCCATTTCTTCCTTGGCCTTGGCTAAGACCTTTTCAAAGGTCTGGTAAAAATTCCGCAGGAGTTCAACACGGTTCTTTTTTCCCTCTTCGATCTGGTCGAGTTCTTCTTCCAAACGTGCAGTAAAACCCGTTTCCAAAATGTCGGGGAAATGAGCGATCAAGAGATCGTTTACCAAAAGTCCTAACTCGGTGGGCTTAAGATGCCCCTTTTCTGTCTCTACATACCCCCGTTCTTTGATGGTTGAGACGATCTGCGCATAGGTAGAAGGACGACCTATCCCTTTTTCCTCTAGGGTTCGGATCAAACTGGCTTCGGTGTAACGTGGTGGAGGCTGAGTAAAGTGTTGTTTAGGATCTATCTTCTCCAAGCGCAAGACAGCACCTGCCTCTACCGATGGAAGGGTTTTCTCTTCTTCCTCTTCTTCTGGCCGATAAAGGGCCAAGAAACCCGGGTGTAAGAGGACCAAGCCGCTGCTGATCAAACCGTAATCTCTGGCAACGATCTGGATCTCTGTCCGTTCAAACAGGGCCTCCTTCATCTGAGAGGCCACAAAACGTCGAAAGATAAGGTCATAAAGGGCAAGTTCATCCTTATTCAAATAGGGCTTGACCTGTCCTGGTGTACGCATGAGGGAAGTGGGTCTGATGGCCTCGTGGGCCTCTTGAGCTGTCTTACGGCTTTTATAGACCGGTGGTTTATTCGGCAGATAATCCTTTCCAAACCTTTGAGCAATAAATTCACGGGCCTCGTTTTGCGCTTCAGGGGCTACCCGGACCGAATCCGTGCGCATATAAGTGATAAGACCTACGGCCCCTTCTGCTCCAAGTTCCACCCCTTCATAAAGGCGCTGGGCCAAAAGCATGGTCTTTTTGGCCGAAAATTTAAACCGACGCCAGGCCTCCTGCTGAAGGGTGCTAGTAATAAAAGGTGGAGCCGGACGACGACGTACGGCCTTTTTCTCGACCTTTTCGACAAGAAAGGTAGCCTTGGCTAAGACCTTAACAATGGCCTTAGCCTCTTCTTCGTTCTTAGGACGGATCTTGTGGCCTTGGTAGGTCTTAAGTCTAGCTGGGATCAGGCCTTGCTCAGCGGCCAACAAGACCTCAATGGTCCAGTATTCTTCCGGCTCAAAGGCCTCGCGCTCCCGTTCTCTCTCACAAATGAGACGCAAAGCTACCGATTGGACACGCCCAGCAGAAAGCCCTCTTCTCACCTTTTCCCAGAGCAGGGGAGAAAGGTTATAACCTACTAAGCGATCAAGGATACGCCTGGCCTTTTGTGATTCGAATTTTCTCTCATCCAAATCCACTGGATGGGCCAAGGCCTCCCTAATCCCTCTTTCTGTAAGTTCATATAAAAGAAGACGCTTTATAGGTTTGCCCAAATTTTTCAGTTCTTCAGCAATATGCCAGGCAATGGCCTCTCCCTCTCGATCTGGATCAGGGCCGAGATAGATCTCTTGGGCCTTTTTAGCCGCTTGTTTAAGCCTTTTGATCACCTCTCTTTTGCCGCGAATGGTCACGTATTCCGGCTCAAAGCCATTGTCGATCTTGACCCCTAAACGACTCTTGGGAAGGTCTTTGATGTGCCCTATCGAGGCCTCCACCGCAAAATCACGCCCGACCACCTTTTTGATGGTCCTTACCTTGGTTGGTGACTCAACGATAATCAATCCCTTTTTCATCATTCGATGACCTTTTGATAAAAATTACCCGGTATACTCTGAACTATGCCCTTTAACTCAAGAGCCAAAAGGATACCCGAAACTTGAGAAACTTCCACTCCCGCTCGATGGGCTATCTCGTCCAGGTGAAGAGGATATACTTCCATCACTTGCCAAACTTTGGCCTCTTCTGGATCAAGTGTCAATCTTTCTTTGGCCCCGGAATCATCCAGCCCAGACCCAAAAGATAGATTGGATAGACCAAGGACCTCTAAAATTTGCTCAGGGCGATCGACCAAAAGGGCACCTTCTCTTATAAGACGATGAGACCCGTGGCTGCGGTAAGAATAAACCGAGCCAGGGACGGCCATCACCTCTCGTCCTTGTTCGGCCGCCAGACGAGCAGTGATAAGAGAGCCACTCCGAGGACT
>CAZKEG010000135.1:0-4340 GCA_964551715.1 uncultured Thermodesulfobacteriota bacterium | reverse complement strand
TTTTTGGAGCCTATGGGTACCTCAGGGGTGACAAAATCCCTGTGCAGTTAAGGGGTGACATAATCGCTGTGCAATGACAAGCCCGTTCTCAGACCTTGACGATCTCTATTTGGTCGTCCTCTCCATAGATGATGTCTTTAAAAGTGTCTTTATATGTGTCTTTAGGGTCCTGGCTATCCCCTGGCGGACGAGCATTTCCGGCGACCGAAGTTCCCGAATCTGGGAACACCTTGTTCCCAGATTCGGGAACACTTCGTTCCCGTTTTCGGGGCTCCCGAATTTGGGAATTCCTGGATCTTTCCGAACTTTTGTACGAAAATTGATCGAAGAAAATGCTCAAGTGAACAGTTGAGCGCCTGGGCCAACCTCGCCAGAGCCTCGGCTGAAGGTTTCCTCTTGCCCTTTTCCCAAGCGTAGATCGTAAACAAGGGAATACCAGTCTCCTTTTCGAGTCGCCTCCTTGAGAACCCCAACTCCTTCCTTCGCGCCAAAAGTCTCTCTGGCCGAAAGATCACGTTCGTCATGAAATCTAGTTACGCACAAAAGTGCGATAAAGTCAAAAGGGCTTGATTGAATGATACAATTGTGCGATACGGGAAAGGAGGAGCGGCCAGATGAACAAGATGCAAGAATTTGGCGAGTGGTTGCGCAAGAAGAGGGAGGCCCTTGAGCTCACGCGCACGGAGTTCGCCAAGAAGTGCGGGCTCTCCGAGAGCTACATTCGCTTTCTGGAAAAAGGGGAGCGCCGGCCCAAGGTCGAGACGCTCCAAAAGCTTGCCCGAGGGCTCTTGGTAGGCTTCGAGGAAGTGGCCAAGGCGGCGGGCCTTCCCATCATAGGGATGCGTATGGTGCCGATCATCTCTTGGGTGTCGGCTGGGAAGTGGGAAGAGGCCATCGAATATCCCGAGGGCTACGTGGCCGTGGCCTCGAACGCCCCGAACCTCTTTGCTTTGCGCGTGGTCGGAGACAGCATGGAGCCCGAGTTCCACGAAGGCGAGATCATCGTTATCGATCCGGACGCCGACTGGGATTCCGGGGACTTCGTGTTGGTGCGAAACGGAAAAGGCGAGGTGCTCTTCAAGCAGATCAAGCGCTACGGGGACACCTGGATCCTCCGCCCCCTGAACCCCAAGTATCCCGAAATCCAACTCACCGAGGAGCATGAAATCATCGGGAAGGCGATTCAGAAGATAAAGAAGTATTGAATCATTAAAAACTATGGGACTTAACGAGGCCGATACTAGAGCAAATCTAATTGAACCAAAGCTCAAAGCCGCCGGCTGGACGGATAAACAGATCACCCGCGAGTATTTCTATCAGCGAAATTTTGAATATACCCGCGGAAAAATTTTTCTAGTAGGAGACCAGATAAAACGCGGCAAACCGCGCCGTGTAGATTATCTTCTCCGTCTAGTTGAAGGCTTCCCCATCGCCGTGGTGGAGGCCAAGGCCGAAACAGAGTCCCCTCTTTCAGGACTTGAACAGGCCAAGCGTTACGCCAAAGACCTAGGCCTTTCTTTTGCCTACGCTACAAACGGCCACGAAATTATCGAATATGATTTTTTTACCAAAACCAGTAGCACTCTCGCCCAATTTCCCCGCCCTCAGGACCTCTGGAAACGCTGGAAAAGAAATGTCGGGCTCGAACCTCTGGAAGAAACTTCTAAAGTAGCTGAACCAGGCCCTCTTTACGGAAGTCTCCAAAAGACCAATCCGCTTCTTCATCCTTATTGCCGTGTTCATGGGAGAGAGCCCCGTTACTATCAGGAAGTGGCCATTCGGGAAGTAATCTTACGTATTATGCGTGGCCAGCGTCGCATCCTCCTGGCCCTGGCCACAGGCACCGGCAAAACTTTTATTGCCTTTCAGATCGTCTGGAAGCTTCTTAAAAGCAAGTGGCTTGCAAGAAAACACCCTGAGCGTCCGGCGCGAGTACTCTTTCTGGCTGATCGTGTGGTTTTAAGGAACCAGGCCTACAATGCCTTTTCACCTTTTGCCGATGGAGCCAGCGATCCGCGCTGTCTCATTAAGGGGCATCCGCCCAACCTCAACCGGGACATTTATTTTGGTATTTATCAAACCCTCTGGAGTCCGGATGAAAAAGGAAGGCGCCTTTTTGAGCTATTTCCCCCGGATTTCTTTGACCTGGTCATCATTGACGAATGTCACCGTTCCGGCTGGGGCACCTGGCGCGAAATCCTGAATCATTTCTCATCCGCCGTGCATTTAGGCATGACCGCCACCCCCAAACAGGATGAGAACATTGATACCTATGCCTACTTCTGCGCTGAGGAGCCGGAAATCCCGCTTGATCCAGAAGATCCTCAAAAAGGTACCCAGCGGTCTCCGGCCTATCAGTACAGCCTGGGGCAGGGTATAGAAGACGGCTTCCTTGCTACCTACAAGGTCCACCGGGTACGAACCACAATAGACCTTACGGGCCTTCGTCTTGAGGACGCCATAGAGCAAGGGGCAGAAGTATTCATTCCTGAAGACGTAGAGCCTCGCGATATATACACCACTCCCCAGTTTGAACGGGAAATCACCCTTCCCGACCGCACCGAAGCCATGGTCGAACACCTTGCCAGGTTACTTCGTCGTTTCGGTATCTGGGAGAAGACCATGGTCTTTTGTGTGGATATGGAACATGCCCGTCTGGTGGCCCGTCTTCTCCAGGACAAATTTGGCCCGGAAACCGGCCTGGACAATTACGCCGTGCCCATAATCTCTGAAGAAGGAGAAGAAGCCAGGCAGCTCCTGGAAGATTTTGCCGATTCACATAAGAAAGCCCCGGTTGTTGCGACCACGGCGGAGCTTTTATCCACCGGAGTGGATGTCCCCTCCTGCCGCAACATCGTTTTTATGAAGACCCTCTCTTCCCCCATTCTATTTAAGCAGATCATTGGCCGGGGAAGCCGTCTTGATCCTACGACAGACAAATACTGGTTCAGAATTATTGATTTTACCGGCGCTACCCGGCTTTTTGATGAATGGGATAGACCCCTTGGAGCTACTCCTGCCAAGCCGCAAGGCCCCCTTACAGCCTCTCTTGAGGGAATAGTTTTTGACCTCAAAACCGGCGAGCCTATTCCGGGGGCTTCTGTAAGTGTCCGAACCGGACCGAATACCCAACAAGGTCCCATCAAAACAGATGAAACAGGGGCTTTTACTTTTTCCGGTTTGCCTGAAGGCGCTTTGACCCTTATTGTTTCGGCCTCCGGTTTTGTTCGCCGGCAGTTACGCATCCAGACCATTGTTGATGAGACCTTAAAAGTAGAAGTGGCCCTGAAGCCAGAGCGCAAGGGTGTTCAAAAGATAAATGTCAAAGGGCTTGAGGTTTCCATTGCAGACGAGGCAGTGTTCTTTATCGAGGCCACTGGTAAGCAGCTTACTTTAGAGGAATACAAAGACTATACCCGAGAACATCTCATCAAAACCGCTCCCAGTGCGGAAAACTTGCGAGAAATCTGGATTGATCCAAAGAATAGAGCCCAATTCTTACAAGAATTGAGAGAGGCGAGCATTCACCCGGAAGTCCTGGCCGAAGTCCTTGGAAGACCTGAGGCCGATACCTTTGACCTTCTCGCCCATATCGCCTTTGGTGAACCTATCCGCACCAGAGACGAAAGGGCCACCGCTTTCAAAAACCGTGAACAAACCTTTATCAGCCGATATAGCGAAAGGGCCAGACGTGTGATCCTTGAACTTTTAGAGAAGTATCGCGTAGGCGGTGTAGAACAGCTTAAAGCCGAAATTTTCAATGTTTCGCCTTTTAGAGAGTGGGGTGGGGCTTATAGAATCAGTAATTGGTTTGGAACAGGCAAAGAGCTCGGATCGGCGCTTAAAGAAATTCAGAGACGACTTTATGCGGAGAGAGGGAGGAGCACATGAATAATCACCAGACTAGAGAGACCCTGGCCAATGAAATCTGGCGCGCCTGCGACATCTTGCGCCGCGACAACAACTGCGGCGGCATCATGGAATACATCGAACACCTCTCCTGGCTTCTTTTTCTTCGGTTTTTAGACGCTCAGGAGGAAGAATGGGAAGCCCAAGCCGCTCTTGAGGGGCACGCCTATGAGCCCATAATTGAATCCCCCTATCGCTGGCGCGATTGGGCAACCAAAGACTGGCCTGCAGATGAGCTACTCTCCTTCGTGCACGGGAAGCTTATTCCCTATCTTCAGAACCTCGGCGGAGATCCTTTAAGGGAGACCATTCGTGGTGTCTTTGCCGAGCGCAATGTCATCGTTTGTGCCTCAGGCTACAACCTGAAGGACGTGCTTCAAATCATAAATGGCATTGATTTTCATAGTCAGGATGACATCTTCACCGTCTCT
>CAZKEG010000134.1:0-4357 GCA_964551715.1 uncultured Thermodesulfobacteriota bacterium | reverse complement strand
AAGAGAAGGTCCTACCTAGTCCTTCAAGCCCTCAAACCCTTAAGCGGGAATTTGGGTTTCCTAGTAGACACTGCTGGAGAATTTGCTATACGGAAAAAGAGAGGAGCGGAGTTTATGTCCCTAGAGAGATTCGATAACCTGCCATTTACTAAGATGTCTGCTTCGGGAAACGATTTTATCTTGATCAATAATTGGTCTCTTTCTCTCTCCCCCGAAGAAGGTGCTTTTTTGGCCAGCCGCCTCTGTCGAAGGGCCTTTTCGGTTGGGGCTGATGGTCTCATTCTCATCGAACCCCCTCGGTCTTCGGAAGCTCAATTTTCTTGGCGTTTTTACAACGCCGACGGGAGCGAGGCCGAGATGTGTGGGAATGGTGGTCGATGTGCGGCTAGATTCGCCTTGTTAGAGGGGTTGGCCCCTGAAAATTTGGCCTTTGATACCTTGGCCGGCCTTATTCGGGCCGAAGTCCTGGGTTCAAAGGTAAAGATCCAACTCACCGAGCCCAGAGATCTAGTCCTTGAGATAAATATAGAGATCGATGGACAAAATCTAAGTCTCTCTTACATAAATACCGGGGTCCCTCACGTGGTTGTCTTTTGGGAAAAGATTGAAGAGGCCCCGGTTAACTCTCTAGGGCAGGTTATTCGTTTTCATCAGCGTTTTGCCCCGGCAGGGACGAACGTAAATTTCGTCGCCAGAGAAGGAAAGGCCCTGAAAGTAAGGACTTATGAACGAGGGGTTGAGGCCGAAACCCTGGCTTGCGGCACCGGGGCCGTGGCCTCGGCCATCATTGCCGCTTTAAAGGGTGTAATCAATCCTCCGGTGGAGATTATCACCTCCGGAGGCGAAATATTGAAGGTCTACTTTTCTCTGGAAGGCAATAGTGCTAAGAAGGTTTTTTTAGAGGGTGAGGCAAGGATAATTTATCGGGCTTCGCTTTCGCAAGAAGCCTTAGAATAAACTAAAAAAGGAGGGACTATGCCGGCCAAAAAACGAAGTTCTAAAAAGACCAAATCTAATCAACCCCTACAAGGCGCTATCGTCGCCATTGTGACCCCGTTTAAAGACGGCCAGGTTGATGAAGAGTCCTATCGGGAATTGGTGGAGTGGCACATAAAGAACGGAACGCACGGCATCTTAGTCGTGGGGACTACCGGCGAATCAGCCACCCTCAGCAAGGAAGAAAAGAAACGCCTTTATGAGCTTACCGTAGAGACGGTCAACGGTCGCATCCCGGTCATTGCCGGGACAGGGACCAATAACACGGCCCAGTCCATTGAGTTGACCCAAATGGCCGCAGATATTGGAGTTGATGCCGTCTTGATGGTCACCCCTTACTACAACAAACCCACTCAGGAAGGACTTTATCAGCACTACAAAGCCGTAGCCGAAGCAGTCAAAAAGATCCCGATCATCCTTTACAATGTCCCAGGTCGAACCAGCGTCAGTTTGGCCCCGGAGACCGTGGCCCGCTTGGCCAAGATCAAGAATATCATCGGGATTAAAGAGGCCACCGGTTGTATGAAACAAGTGACCGAGATCATCCGTCTTTGCGGGCCAAAATTTTTGGTCTTCTCCGGGGATGACTTTACGGCCTTTGCCACCATGGCCCTGGGAGGCGTAGGGGTCATTTCAGTGACCTCTAACGTCTTGCCCAAACAAATGGCTGATATGATGAATGCCTGTCTCAAAGGCAATTGGAGCAAGGCCCAAAAATTGCATTATAAGCTCTATCCCATGTTCAAGGCCATGTTTTTGGAAACCAATCCTGTACCGGCCAAAACAGCCTTGGCCCTGATGGGAAAGATTGCTTCGGCCGAGGTTAGATTACCCTTGGCTCCTATGAGTGAGGCAAATGTAGAAAAACTCAAGGAAGTTTTGGCTTCGTATAAGCTCTTAAATCAATAATCTAAAAGGCTTTTTATGCCTAAAAAATGGTTATTTCTCAGCGGTATTCTTGTGTGTTTGTGTTGGGTATATTCCTGTTTAGCAGGGATGTTCTTGGAATTAGAGGACTCTCAATCCGGTCGGTTTTACTTTGCCTGTCAGGACGGGTCCTTTAAATTGGGAACAGAGGAAGGCTATACGCTAATTGATCTCCAAAAAGAGACCTTCTACACCGTCTATCCCAAAGAAAAGATTTATACCGGGGGGAGCCTAAAGGAACTAGAAGCGGCCATGGCGCCGCTTAAAAAGCAATTGCAACAATTAAAAAATATGGGGCTTGACCCGAGTGTTTTTCTGGAAAAAGGAACCCCAAAAACCCCAAATATTACCTATAAGCCCACCAAGCAGCGAACCGAAATCCTTGGTTATCCAGCGGTAAGCTATCTCGAATTAGAAAACGGAAGCCCGGTGGCCGAGGTTTGGGCCTCTCAAAAGGCCCTGAAACAGATCGAGCAAAGCTGTTCTTATCAAGCTTTTTCCCGATTTATGGAACACTTACGTGATATGATGAGATCTTCCCTAGGTATAAAATTGCTTGACACACCCGAAGATCTTTTTCAGTCCGAATTAACCGGTTTCCCCTTAAAGATCACCTATAAAGGGGGAAAAATCTTAGAAGTCAAAAAACTAGAACAAAAACACCTTCCGGCCTCATTTTTTGAGGTACCAAGGGGGTTTAAAAAGCGATCTTTTGGTCCGGTAAATATGGGTTACTAGGAGGTTTAAGATGGTTAAAGCCATTGTTGCCGGGGCGGCAGGCCGCATGGGTGGTCGCATTATCCATAATATCTTTAAGACCGAGGGCATCGAATTGGCCGCAGCCTTTGAACATCCGGAAAACCCTGCCGTAGGCAAAGATGTTGGCGAAGTGGTTGGGCTCCCGCAGACCGGGATTATTATCGAAGATAGCTTGGAAAAAGTGATCGATCGGGGTGAGGTAATCATTGACTTCACCTTTCATGAGGCTTCTCTCAATCACGCCCGCATCAATGCCAAATATGGTAAGGCTATGGTCATCGGGACCACCGGTTTTACCAAAGACGAACTAACTGAGGTGCATGAGTTGGCCAAAAAACACTTCCCCCTGGTCCAGGCTTACAACATGAGCTTAGGGATTAACCTCCTCTATAAACTGGTAGAGTTGACTACCAAGGTCCTTTCCGAAGGCTTTGATATAGAAATTATCGAAGCCCATCACCGAATGAAAAAGGATGCCCCCAGTGGGACGGCCATTGCCTTGGCCAACGTGATTGCCAAGACCCTTGGGTGGGATGACTCGACCTTCCGTTTTTGTCGGGAAGGGATGATCGGCGAACGTCCTCGAAAAGAAATAGGGATCCAGACCATTCGGGCTGGAGAAATAGTAGGCGAACATACCGTACTCTTTGCCGGGCCAGGAGAAAGGATAGAGCTTACCCATCGCGCCGCCAGTCGAGACACCTTTGCCCGCGGGGCGGTAAGGGCCGCCATCTGGATCGTGGGCAAGGAGCCCGGAGTTTATGATATGCACGATGTGTTAGGGCTGAAGTAGTGCGTATCGGAAGATTTGGCCTGGAAGGAAGGTCCTTTTACGGCCTGATCGAAGGAGAAAAGATCAAGGTCCTCAGGGGCTTCCCGTCGCCGGCCATCGAATTGACCGGAGAAGAAGTTTCCTATTCTCAAGCAAGGTTGCTTGCTCCTTGTGAACCGACGAAAATCATTGCCTTAGGGCTCAACTATCGTGACCACGCCCGAGAATTAAATATGCCCCTTCCCGAAGAGCCTCTCTTGTTCTTAAAGCCCCCTTCGGCCGTGATCGGCCCGGAGGGAAAGATTGTTTTACCTCCGCAGAGTAAAAGAGTAGATTACGAGGCAGAACTAGCCATCGTGATCGGCAAGAAAGCCAAAAACGTCTCTAAAGAAGCGGCCTTTGATTACGTCTTGGGCTATACCTGCTTCAATGATGTTACCGCCCGCGACTTACAACAAAAAGATGGTCAATGGACCCGGGCCAAGGGGTTTGATACCTTTGCTCCCATCGGTCCTTGGATTGAAACAGAGCTTGATCCAAGTGATCTTAAAGTAGAAGCCCTTCTTAACGGTGAACGTCGCCAATTTTCTTCTACCAAGGAGCTCGTCTTCTCCGTCCCTGAGATCGTAAGCTATATTTCCCATATCATGACCCTCTTCCCCGGTGATGTGATCGCCACAGGTACCCCGCCTGGCATCGGTCCTTTAAAGCCCGGAAACGTTATAGAAGTTCGGATAGAAGGAATCGGAAGCCTCAAAAACTACGTTTCAAAGTAGAAGATTCAGGTGGTTGACAGGTTGGGAAGTTCTGCGTACTATAACGCCAAGCCGGGGTAGCTCAGTCGGTAGAGCAGCGGACTGAAAATCCGCGTGTCCCTGGTTCGATTCCGGGCCCCGGCACCTT
>CAZKEG010000133.1:0-4359 GCA_964551715.1 uncultured Thermodesulfobacteriota bacterium | reverse complement strand
CGGCTGCGGTTGAAGATCAGGACTGGAAGTTTCAAGGGGGTGACATTTTCCCTGTACAAAAACAGTGACATATTCGCTGTGCGGTAACACCAAATTTTGTCTAGTTTCTGGAAAAGATGCTCTTTATTTTTAAATATTTTTAGATTTTGTCCAGCTTTGTGAATGTTTTCTCAAATTTGTTATAAAGAAAAATTTTAACTCTGCTCCTTGCCTTCTTGAATTAAGAAGGCCCACTGGTTAAGCTCTCAGACGATGCAAGAAGGCGTTATCTTAAAAGTTGAAAAACTTTCCAAGTCCTTCGGGGGATTGACCGCGGTCAAAGAGGTCTCATTTGAAGTTAGAAGAGGCCTTATTACCGCCCTTATCGGTCCTAATGGTTCGGGAAAGACCACCATTTTTAACATGATCTCTGGTCACTTACGCCCAAGTAAAGGAACCATTTATTTCAGCGGGAAACGGATAGATGGGCACTCGGCTCATGAGATTGCCCGTCTTGGACTGGCCCGGACCTTTCAAAACTTAGAGATCTTCGGCCATCTGACTGTGTTAGAAAACGTACTTCTGGCCATTTACCAACACGAAAGGATCAGCCTCTGGGAAGCGGCCTTGCGTTTACCTGCCTTCTTCCGTAAAGAAAGAAAGGCCCACCAAGAGGCCATGAAATATCTAGAGTTATTGGCCTTGAAGGATAAGGCCCATCTACCAGCCTCTAATCTTCCTTTCGGGACCCAACGCTATCTGGAGATCCTTCGGGCCTTGGCCACCAAACCTCGCTTCCTTCTCCTTGACGAAGCAGCCTCTGGTCTGGATGCTTCCGAAAAAGAAACCTTGGCTCAACTCATTAGAAAGATCAAAAACCAGGGAATTACCATCTTTATGGTCGAGCATGATATGAACCTCACCATGGACCTCGCTGACGAAGTTATCGTTCTCGATCAAGGAGAAAAGATAGCCCAAGGACCTCCTCGCCAAATTCAAAGAGACCCTCGGGTTATTACCGTCTATCTCGGAGGGGAAGATGCTCTTCGTTAAGAACCTCACCACAGCTTATGGCTCGGCCAAGGCCTTAAAAAACATCTCCCTACATCTTGGGGCCGGCGAAATCATATGTCTCATCGGAGCCAACGGGGCGGGTAAAACTACTCTGTTACTGACCATCATGGGAGTGGTAAAACCGGTAAGTGGAGAAATCGTCTTTGAAGGCGAATCCATCGTAAACAAAGAGCCTCCAGAGATCGTCTCCATGGGCATCAGCCTTGTCCCTGAAGGGCGCCAAATCTTTTATCCCCTCACCGTAGAGGAAAATCTTGAATTAGGGGCCTATCTTCGCCGGGAAAAAGAGCCTAAAGAGGCCATCCAGATGGATTTAGAACACGTCTACGAACTATTTCCACGGTTAAAGGAGAGACGAAAACAACCCGCTGGGACCCTTTCTGGAGGGGAACAACAAATGTTAGCCATCGGGCGGGCCTTTATGGCCAAACCCAAACTCCTCATGCTTGATGAGCCTTCCTTGGGCCTGGCCCCTCGGCTTATAGATACCATTATGGAGACCATCTTGACCCTTAATCAAGAGGGGCTCTCCATCCTTCTTGTCGAACAAAACGCCAGACGGGCCCTAGAGATCGCCCATCGAGGCTATGTCTTAGAAACCGGACACATCGTCCTCCAAGGACGTACTGAGGAACTAGTGACCGATGAAGACATACGTCGGGCCTATTTAGGGCTGGATTATCGAGAATTTACCGAATAGGAGGGTAAAATGCACCCTGAAAATATTGAATATCTATCCCCTGAAGAATGGCGTCAATGGCAATTAGAACTTTTACAAAGCACTATTAATCGAGTCTATCAACGGGTCCCTTTTTATCGCAAATTAATGGACCAAATAGGAATCAAGCCCGACGAGGTAAAAGAACTCGACGACCTTCAAAGACTACCTTTTACCACTCGAGAACACCTGGCTGAAAATTATCCCTACGATCTCTTTGCCGTGCCTTTGAGGGATATCGTAAGACTCCATGCCTTCCCAGGCCCAAAACAACCAGTGGTCAAAGGTTTTACCACGCGCGATCTCAAGGCTATTCGTCAGCTCACCGCCCGCTTTCTACATAATTGCGGCGTAGGTTCAGACGATATCGTCCAGATCTGTCTTGATCCTGGCATGTCCATCTGGATCGAAGAACTTAAGGAAGGAGCCGAAAACTTGGGGGCCTTGGTCATTCCCCCTGATCCCCAAAGTAGTTCCCACCGTATACGTATTATGCGTGATTTTCGAACCACGGTCTTGATCACCACTCCATCCTATGCCTTACATCTTCTCCATCTCATGAAAGAAAAGGGCTTCAGACCACCAGAGAGTCTGAAATTGGCTATTTTAGTCGGAGAGGACGTCACCCCAGAGGATCGTCTCCGCTTGGAACAAGGGTTTAGCCTCACCATTAGGCTTGGTTACGGTATCACCGAGGTCATCGGCCCGGGGATGGGCTACGAATGTGAGAAAAAAAACGGTTATCACCTAGCGGCAGATTACTTCTTAGCCGAGATTGTACATCCAGAGACCGGAAAGCCTTTACCCGTGGGAGAATTAGGAGAATTAGTCATCACTACCTTAGCGGTCAAGGCCAACCCCCTTATTCGTTTCCGCACCGGTGACCTGGCGCGTTTTATCCCAGAACCTTGTTCTTGTGGACGAACAATCCCGCGTATCTTGATTAAAGGGCGGTGTGACGGACGGGTCTCCATCCGGGGGATCAAGGTTTCTCTTCAATATATCGAGACCCTTCTCATGGAGGTCTACCATCATCTACCAGAATACCTCCTCTGCATCCGAAAACGGAACTATTTGGAAGAGCTGGAACTCTGGATAGCTATCAATGAAAAACTATTCGAGCCGAGTATCCTTGGACTCCATCAGGTAGCTGAACGTTTTGAAAGGCGCTTTGAGGAAATCTTCGGCCTCCCTTGTCGCGTTAAGCTGGTAGAAAAAGCCCACTTGGAACAGATGTCCCAAGGCCAAAAGGTACTCAGGGTTTAAGGCCCAATTTTTTCAATTTTTCAAATACGCGCGTCTTGACCCATTGGGGATCAAACCATTCCTGTGGCTCGACGAAGACCCCTTGGACCAAAACGGCAAAATGGAGATGATCTCCCCCAGCCAGACCGGTAGTATCCGTATAGCCGAGCAATTGCCCTCGTTTGACCTCATCCCCCGGGCTGATATTGAACCCAGCCAGATGGGCATAAAGGGAGAAGAGACCATATCCATGGTCAATGATCACCGTGTTACCGTAAATACCCAGATAATCGGCAAAGATGACCCTACCGCTCTCAGCCGCCGGGACCGGCGCCCCGGCCACTGAAGCCAAATCAATGCCTAAGTGTCTGGCTGTACCAATCTTTCGACGATGGTAATAATAGGTTCGTTGATCACCAAAAAGGGCCCTTGTCGCCGAGTGAGGCAGCCTTAGCATGGCCCCGGTGAGATAAAAATGATCTACCTTTGAATAACGTGTAATTCGAGAAATTTCTTCGTTATTCCTCCTCCGAAGCTCGGTGTTCACCCATAAAAAGGCCTTCAGGAGATCTCCCTTAGGGATCTCTTCGTAACGATCCAAAAACTCTGGCATCTTTTGCTGCAAAAAACTATCTGAGATGACAATGATATCGTGTCGATATCTTTTGTGACGGATATAATAAGCTACCGGCATTTTAGTAACGTTACCGGCAAGATCTTTGGCCTCCACCACCAAACGAGAAATACTCCTTTTATCCACCGGGAGAGCGATAAAAGAGAGGAAGACCCCGGGGTGATCTTTGAGGGGGTAGCCTTTAAAAAAGAGATCATCAAGTTGTATCCCTTGTTTTTTGGTCGGTTCACCCAAACGATAGACCACTAGATTACTCCCTCCAGGCACCAAGTAGTGCATCGGGGATAAGACCACCACCCGAGGAGGAGTCAGATCAAGGGTGAGCTTTTTGCGGGCCCAAAAGACGTTCCCCTTAAGACCGTTGCGCCAAGAGGCATCCCTTATTTGAACGATGAGTTCAGCTGAACCATCTTTAAAACCCAACTTCAAGGATTCAAAAGAAACACGTATTACGTCTTCTTTAATACGCGAGCCCCATAAAGGATCTATGGGATACGCCCTTTCAAAGAGGAGCTTTTGCCTCTCCTTTTGGGTCAAAAAGACTTTGACTCCCCGTAGTCCAGAACGATTATCGCCTATCTTCAGGATAATTTCGGCCTTACGACCCACTAAATCCGGAACCTTCCCTTCCAAAAGGACTGGCGGACGCCCTTCAAATTTAAAGACCAATAAAAAACTGAGGGCAGCGACTAAAAAAAGAAAAAAAATA
>CAZKEG010000132.1:0-4419 GCA_964551715.1 uncultured Thermodesulfobacteriota bacterium | reverse complement strand
TTCTTTATTTGTGGCTGCTTATTTGGGTTTGATTGATATTCTCCTTTCTAAATTGGTGCAGTGGTTGGTCTACTAAGATGGCGCAGTTCTGGTATGTGATTCACACTTACGCGGGCTTTGAAAAGGAGGTCAAAGAACGGCTTCGTCAGGCCTTAGAGGAAGCCGGCCTTGCTGATCGGGTTTCAGAGATTGTTGCCCCTCCGGAGAAGATTATAGAGATAGTCGGGGTAGAAGGAGGGCCTATCGCCAGGCGCTTCTATCCGGGCTATCTCTTGGTACGGATGGAGGCCACACCGGAGGTCATTGAGGTGATCAAAGGGGTAGATAAGGTCGTTGGTTTTATGGGGGGCGATAAGCCCCTTCCGCTTCAGGAAGAAGAGGCTCAAAAGATCCTTGAACGGCTTCAGCAGGTGGAGATCAAGCCCAAGCCACGATATCAATTCGAACCCGGCGATAGGGTTCGGGTTATCCAGGGGCCCTTTGCAAATTTTCATGGTGTGGTAGATGAAGTGAAGCCTGAAAAAGGGAAGGTGCGGGTCTTGGTTAGTATCTTCGGGCGCGAGACCCCGGTAGAATTAGAGTTTGCTCATGTCCAAAAAATTTAGAGGTTCGAGGTGAAGTCTGATGGCTAAGAAGGTCATTGCGGTGGTAAAGTTACAATTACCTGCAGGGCAGGCCAATCCTTCGCCGCCGGTTGGTCCGGCCCTTGGTCAGCATGGTGTGAATATCATGGAATTTTGTAAAGCCTTCAACGCCAAGACCAAGGGTCAAGAAGGGATGATCATCCCGGCGGTCATTACTATTTATGCCGATCGTTCTTTTAGTTTCATCCTAAAGACCCCCCCGGCTTCGGTGCTTCTCAAGAAGGCTGCCGGTATTGAGAAAGGGGCCTCTAATCCGAAGAAAGAAAAGGTCGGGCGGGTGACCAGAAAGCAAGTGGAAGAAATCGCCAAGATCAAGATGCCTGATCTACAGGCTGCTGATATGGAAGCCGCTATGCGTACCATTGAGGGTACGGCGCGTTCTATGGGTATAGAGATCGTTGATTAGGAGTTAGGGCCATGGCTAGAGGGAAAAAATATCGGGATGCGAAGGCAAAGATTGATCGGACTAAGCGTTATACCTTTGAGGAAGCGGTCAAGCTGGCCTTAGAGAATGCCTATGCCAAGTTCGACGAGAGCGTGGATGTAGCGGTGGTCCTTGGGGTTGATCCTCGTCATGCGGATCAGATGGTTCGTGGTTCGGTAGTCCTCCCTCATGGTACGGGAAAGTCTCCACGAGTGGTTGTCTTTGCCAAGGGTGACAAGGCCAAGGAGGCCGAGGCTGCCGGGGCAGACGTAGTCGGGGCTGAGGACCTGATCAAGAAGATTCAAGAGGGCTGGCTTGATTTTGATAAGGCGGTGGCCACACCAGATATGATGCCCTTGGTGGGACGCATCGGAAAGATTCTTGGCCCGCGCGGTTTGATGCCTAGCGCCAAGACGGGCACGGTCACTTGGGACGTGGGCAAGGCGGTCAAGGATATCAAGGCCGGTAAGGTAGATTTTAAAGTAGATCGGGCCGGTGTGCTCCACGCTCCGGTAGGCAGAGTGTCCTTTGGTCAAGAGAAGATTTTGGAAAATTTGGCCGCCTTTTTTGATGCCGTTTTAAGGGCCAAACCTTCAGCGGCTAAGGGTCAGTATATAAAAGGGGTGACTATCTCGACGACCATGGGTCCAGGGATCAAGGTTGATCCGGCTGAGGTAAGAAAACTAGTGGAAAAATATTCTAAGGAATAACCTTGATGATTTCCCGGTCGATCCCCCGGGAGGTCATAGGCTTGCGCCTCGCGCAGCCGTGTCAAAGACAGTAGGTACACCCAGGGTGTTTAATCGGGAATCTTCCCGGCCTACCGAGACCATGGGTGACCTCTGCCTTTGACATTTAAAAATGTCAAAGGAAAGGGGGGAAGAGATTGCTTACTAGAAAACAGAAAGAAGAGATTGTTCGAATACTTCGCGAGGATTTTGAGAGGGCCCAAGCGGTCTTTGTGACCACCTTCAAGGGCATGACCGCCGAAGAGAGTAATCAATTGCGCCAGGCCTTACGGGAGAAAGGGGCCAGGTATCAAGTGGTCAAGAATACCTTGCTCCGTCTAGCCAGTTCTGGGACTTCGGCAGAGCCCCTTCAACAGTACATCGAAGGGCCTACAGGGATCGCCATTGCCTACGAAGATCCGGTGGAAGTGGCCAAGGTCCTGGTAGAGTTTGCCAAAGAACATGAATCTCTGATCAATCGTGGTGGTGTCCTCCAGGGCAAGGCCATGGAGGCGGCGGCCCTTGAACAGCTGGCCAAGTTGCCGAGCCGTGAGGTCTTGCTGGCTCAATTGCTTGGGACCTTACAGGCTCCGCTTACTAACTTTGTACAGCTTTTGGCCGCTATTCCGCGTAATTTCTTGTACGTCCTTAAGGCTATCGAAGAAAAAAAGGCCGCACAGGCGGCTTAAAAAATAAAAGGAGGTTTGGGAAATGGCGGTAACCAAAGAAGAGGTAATCGAGTTTATCAGCAATATGACCGTCTTGGAGTTATCGGAGTTCATCAAGGAGCTTGAAGACAAGTTCGGTGTCTCAGCGGCGGCCCCGGTGGCCGCGGTAGCGGCGGCTGTGCCTGGGGCAGCGGCGGAAGCGGCTCCAGCAGAGGAAAAGACCGAGTTTGACGTGATCCTTACCGGTATTTCTGGGAATAAGATCCAGGTCATTAAGGAAGTGCGGGCAATCACTAACCTTGGTCTTAAGGAGGCCAAAGAATTGGTCGAAAGTGCTCCCAAACCAGTTAAGGAAGGAGTTTCTAAGGAGGAGGCCGAAGAGCTTAAGAAACGCCTTGAAGAGGCTGGCGCCACGGTTGAAATTAAGTAAATTTAGTTTTGAATAAATAGTTTTGGAGAGGGCCTTCCTTGAAAGGGAGGAAAGGCCCTTTTTCGTTTTGTGTATACATAGAGTTCTTTGAAGGGGAGGCGAAATATTTATGTCTGATCTTACTATTATCCCCGGTCGGTTCCGTAAGAATTTTGGTCGGGTAAGACCCATTATTGATGTCCCTTATTTAATTGCCATTCAAAAGGAATCATATCAAAGGTTTTTACAGGCTGACACTGTCCCTGAGGCCCGAGAAGAAATAGGCATTCAAGGGGCCTTAAAAAGCGTGTTCCCTATCACCGATTATACCGGGACCTGTGAACTAGAATTTGTCGATTACACCATTTTGCCTCCTAAATACACCCCGGATGAATGTCGTGAAAAGGGGCTTACTTATGAGGCCCCTATGCGTCTGCGGGTCCGGCTCCTGACCTATGACATCGACCCCGACACCGGAGACAAGAACATCCGGGATATCAAAGAGCAGGAGATCTACTTCGGCACCGTCCCCTTGATGACCGAAGATGGGATCTTTATCATCAACGGGACAGAGCGGGTGGTGGTTAATCAGCTCCAGCGTTCTCCGGGTATCTTCTTCGATCACGATAAAGGCAAGACCCACGCTAGTGGGAAGGTCCTTTATTCCGCTCGGGTCATTCCGGTACGAGGTTCCTGGTTGGACTTTGAGTTTGACCACCGGGATTATCTCCACGTCCGTATTGATCGCCGGCGTCGTTTTCCAGCGACTACTTTCTTAAAGGCCATGGGCCTTACCACCGAAGAGATCCTGAACTATTTTTACCCGGTCGAAAAATACATTATTGCCCAGAAGCGGATCGAAAAGGTCATCAATCCGGACGTTATCCTGGGTCAGAAGGCCCCGCTTGACATCCATCATCCTGAGACCGGCCAAGTCCTTATCAAGCACGGGCGAAAGATCACCAAGGCGGCCTTAAAGCGCCTGCAAGAAGCGGGCATCACCTCTATTCCAGTCCCGGAGGAAGAGTTTCTCGGAAAGGTAGTGGCCAAAGACATAGTCGATCCCAATACCGGTGAGGTCCTGGTCGCCTGTAACGGAGTGATCAATAAGGAAATCTTGGAAAAACTGCGTGAGTTGGGGATCGAAGAGATCGAGTGCCTCTTTATGAACATTCACCGTTATACCCCTTGCTTACGGGATACCCTTCTCTTAGACAAGGCCAAGACCCAGGAAGAGGCCTTGATCGAGATCTATCGTCGTCTGAGGCCCTCGAGTCCGCCGACCTTGGAGGTAGCCAAGGCCTATTTTCATTCCCTCTTCTTTGATCCGAGCACTTATGATCTTTCCGAGGTAGGTCGTTACAAGATGAACAAGCGCTTGGGGCTTGATGTCCCTATGAATGTGCGCGTGCTTACCAAAGAAGACATCCTGGCCACCATCAAGCACCTGATCGAACTCAAAGAGACCCAAGGTCCGGCGGATGATATTGACCACTTGGGCAATCGACGGGTGCGTTCGGTAGGGGAGTTGGTAGAGAATCAATAC
>CAZKEG010000131.1:0-4420 GCA_964551715.1 uncultured Thermodesulfobacteriota bacterium | reverse complement strand
AGACAAGGTCAAGGAGATGGCCCAGGAAGGTTGTCAGAAGGGGCTTTTGATCGATGCCGATGTCATTACCTGCGGGGATGACATTGCTATTGTCATGACCCATACCAACGGTAAAGACAACGAAGAGGTCCACAAGCTGGCTTGGGATGCCTTTGTCGCCGGCACCGAGGTGGCTAAAAAGCTCAAGCTTTACGGGGCCGGTCAGGATCTCTTAGCTGAGGCCTTTTCTGGTAACGTTCGTGGGCTAGGCCCTGGCATTGCCGAAATGGAGTTTGAAGAACGAAAGAGCGAGCCTGTCATCGTCTTCTTTGCCGATAAGACCTCGCCCAGTGCCTGGAATCTACCCCTTTACGAGATATTTGCTGACCCGATGAATACCGCCGGTCTGGTGATCGACCCCTCTATGCACGAGGGATTTTCCTTCGAGGTGATGGACGTCTATTCTGGAAAGGTAGTCAAGCTCGAGACGCCACGTGAACTCTATGATCTTCTGGTCTTTATCGGGGCTACCAGCCGTTATGTAGTCCGGGCGGTCTATCGTAACTCCGATGGTGAGATCGCGGCGGCGGCTTCCACCCAGCGCCTGTCTCTTATGGCCGGGCGTTATGTCGGCAAAGACGACCCGGTGCTTATCATTCGCTGTCAGAGCGGTTTTCCAGCGGTAGGTGAAGTCTTGGAGCCCTTTGGCCGTCCGTGGCTGGTAGAGGGTTGGATGCGCGGTTCACACACCGGTCCGCTTATGCCTGTCTCTTTCAAAGAGGCCAAACCCACACGCTTTGACGGACCTCCGCGGGTCATTGCCGCCGGCTATCAAGTGTGTAACGGCAAATTGATCGGCCCGAACGACCTCTTTGATGACCCGGCCTTTGATCTCGCCCGTCATGAATGTGCCTACATGGCTAATCGCCTCCGCCGTCAGGGCATCTTTGAGCCTCACCGCTTGCCGCCGGAGGAGATGGAGTACACCACCTTGCCCTTGGTCTTGGAAAAACTAAAGGGGCGTTTTATTGATGTTGGTGAGGCCCAGGCCAAGGCCCCAGCTAGTGGTAAGTAGCCGAATAATTCCAGGGCGGCCTGGTGCCGCCCTTTTGCTACAGTTGCCGGTCTTCAAAGCTTTGGTATATAAGCCACTATGGAGCTCAAACTATACAACACCCTCACCAGAAAACGTGAAGTTTTCCGTCCCTTAGACCCCCCTAAGGTAACCATGTATGTCTGCGGGGTGACGGCTTATGATGAATCGCACCTGGGGCATGCTAGGGCAGCGGTGGTCTTCGATGTCTTCTATCGTCTCTTGAAATATTTGGGCTACGAGGTCCATTATGTACGCAACTATACCGATGTAGACGATAAGATCATCCGTCGCGCCAGAGAAGAAGGCCTTTCCTGCCAGGCCTTAGCAGAAAAGTACATCAAGTCCTACGAAGAGGACATGGCAGCCCTCAAGGTCTTAAGGCCGACCTATGAACCCCGGGCGACCGAACACATCCCGCAGATCATTGCCCTGATTGAACGCCTCATTGAAAAGGGCTATGCCTATGAAGTCGAGGGGGATGTGTATTTCTCCGTGGAGAAGTTCGAGGGTTATGGGAAACTTTCTGGACGAAGTTTAGATGAAATGCGGGCTGGAGTAAGGGTCTCGGTCTCGGAGAAGAAGAGACACCCCCTGGATTTTGCCCTTTGGAAGGCGGAAAAACCTGGTGAACCCTCTTGGGAGAGCCCCTGGGGCAAAGGACGACCTGGGTGGCATATCGAATGTTCGGCCATGGCCTTACATTACCTAGGGGAAACCATCGACATCCACGGAGGTGGGCTTGACCTCATCTTTCCCCACCACGAAAACGAGATTGCCCAAAGTGAGGCGGCTACAGGCAAACCCTTTGTCAAATACTGGGTCCACAACGGTCTAGTCACCGTGGGCCGAGAAAAGATGTCAAAGAGCCTGGGCAATTTTGTGACCGTGAAGCAGATGCTAGCTGGTCACCACCCAGAGACCTTACGCCTCTTCCTCATTTCCATGCATTACCGCAGCCCTCTGGATTACAGCGAAAAGGTGGTCTCTGATCACGAAAGGGCCCTGGAAGGTTTTTACGAAACCCTTTATTTGCTCAATCGTCTGGAACCGGTAAGTGATACCCCACCGGCTTCACAGGAAAAAGAACTCAAACGCATCGAAGAAACCATTGACCACTTTGAAGAGGCCTTTTTAGGAAGCCTCCTTGACGATTTAAATACCGCCCGGGCCATTGGCGAGGTCTTTGCCTTGGAGAAGGCCCTTAATCAGCTCTTGAAACTGTGCGGTCGAAAGCCCTCGGCCAAGCATTTGAGCCTGGCCCAAAAGGCCCAACAGGACATCAAGAGACTCTGTGGTTCTATCTTGGGTCTGCTTGAAGAAGATCCAGAGACCTTTGTCGAACAAGCCCGTGACCGGGCCTTAGCCCAAAAGGGTCTTTCGCGCATGGAAATCGAAGAGCTAATAGCCAAGCGCGAAGAGGCCCGGCGCCAGAGAGATTTTACCACCGCCGATGCCATTCGCGATGATTTGGTCCAAAAGGGAATCGTCTTACGTGATACCCCCTGGGGAACCTTTTGGAAGGTAGAGACCTGATGGGGTTTTCCTGGATTGATCTTATCGTCTTGGGAGTTATCGGGATCTTTGTCGTGCGAAATACCTGGATTGGTTTCCTACGAGGGCTGGCCTCCTTGCTCGGTATCGCGGCAGGAGTAATCGTTGCCGGCCGGTATCATCCCCTGATCCAAAAAATAGTCAGCCCCTGGTTAAAAGCCAATTGGGTCTCCCCTCTCTCCTATATTATTACTTTTCTCCTGGCTTTTCTCGTGGTCTTTATCGCCGTTGAGTTAGTGAGGAAACTGGTTCATGCCGTGCGTCTGTCTTGGGTGGACCGTTTGCTGGGTTTCTTTTTAGGATTGGCCAAGGGGATACTCCTCATCGCCCTGGCCTTCATGTTAATGGCTACTTTCTTTCCGAAAAGTAAAGGCCTTTTTAAGGAATCTTTTACTTATCCTTATATCGTCTCTGGGGCCCGTTTTTTAGTTGAGCTTTGTCCAGAGAGTTGGCGAGCCAGGTTTAACTACAATCTCAAACATTATTTCGGCCATGGAAAACACCAAAAAGGACCAAGAAAGCGGTAGACTCTTTACTCGTCTGATCGAGATCGTGGCCCGTTTGCGGGCTCCAAATGGTTGTCCGTGGGACCGGAAGCAGACCCCGCAGACCTTAAAAAAATATGTCCTGGAAGAGGCTTACGAGGTGGTAGAAGCCATCGAGGCCAATGATCCCCAAGAGGTCTGTGAAGAGATCGGAGATGCCCTTTTTCTGCTCATTTTCTTGGCTCATATCTATGAAGAGAAAGGGGACTTTACCATCTCCGATGTGCTTCGTCTCTGTGCCGAAAAGATGATTCGCCGCCACCCGCATGTCTTTGGCGAGGCCGCAGTCTCAAGTGCCGAAGAAGTCATTGATCAATGGCAAAAAATTAAGGAACAAGAACCCAAGAAAAAAAAGAAAAAGCGCTCCAAGGTCCTGGGAAATTTGCCAAAGGGCCTTCCGGCCCTTCAACGGGCCTTCAGGGTGGGAGAAAGGGCTTCGCGCGTGGGGTTTGATTGGTCCTCGGCCGAAGAAATCTTTCCTAAATTAGAAGAAGAAATCTCCGAGCTTAAAGAGGCCTTGCACAGTCAAGATCAAAAACGCATCAAGGAAGAGATGGGGGATCTCCTTTTCACTTTGGCCAATCTATCCCGCAAATTAAACGTTAATCCTGAGGAAGCCTTACGCGGAGCAGTAGAAAAGTTTATCGAACGCTTCGTCCAAATGGAAAAGGAATTTAAAGACCAAGGCAAAGAATGGCGAGAGTTATCCATTCAAGAAATGGATCAGGTTTGGGAAAAGATCAAGAATGCCTCTAAGCACTGACAGAGGACGACCTATCCAGAGTATCTCTTATTTTTTTGGCAAGTGTTTGGACGGAAAATGGTTTCTGAATAAAATTGAATTCCTTTTTTACTACATCGTTATGAATAATATGTGTATCAATATAGCCTGAAATAAAAATGATAGGAAGTGAAGGGAATCTTTCTCTTACTTTTTCTGCTAACTCCTTCCCGTTTAATTCAGGCATAATTAAATCTGTGATTAATAAATCAACTCGTAAATTTTTCTTTTGAATTAGTTCTAGGGCTTCTTTCCCATTTGAGGCCTCAAATACCCTATAACCCAAATTATTTAAAGCATTATAAGCAAAATCTTTCACTAAATCATCGTCTTGCTACAGTTTACGGAATTGTTAAGCAAAATAATGGTTGTATTTATGTTTATAGTGAACCAGGTATTGGTACTACTTTCAAAATATATTGGCCTACAATAGAAGAAGAAATTTCATATAAAAAAGATGATAGAAAA
>CAZKEG010000130.1:0-4421 GCA_964551715.1 uncultured Thermodesulfobacteriota bacterium | reverse complement strand
TCCTGATCCAAGAGGCTCCAGCCAAATATTCTTTAATCTTTTGGGAAACGGGCATTATGTCCTCCTTTCTTGCACCAGGTTTAAAAACGCCAATACGGGCGAAGGGTTTCTTTCACTTGGTTAATGACTCCTAAAGATGCCCTGACCTTTTTCAGTTCCTCAAGGCGATCCTCTGGGATGATTGATTGCCCGGCAAGTTCCGAAATGACCGCGGCTACGCATTCGGCCAAACCTTGGAGATTGTATCCGCCCTCTAGGGTAAGGAGTATCTTTCCTTGGCAGAAGCGCTGGGCAAGGTCTTTGATCAAACGCGTCAGATAGGCCACGCCGATAGGAGTGACCGACATACCGCCTAGGGGGTCAGCGAAGTAGATATCAAAGCCCGCTGAGATCAGGATGACCTCGGGTTTAAAACCCTCTGCTACCGGGGCTAGGATCTCCTGAAACACAGTGGCATATTCTCCATCCCCACAGCCGGCAGAAAGGGGTACATTGACCGTGAACCCAGCCCCTTTACCCCGGCCAATCTCTTCTACCCGACCTGTACCTGGATAGTAGGGAAACTGATGGGTGGAGAAGTAGAGTACCTGATCAGACTCATAAAAAGACCACTGGGTGCCGTTTCCGTGGTGAAGATCCCAGTCAACGATGAGAACCCTCTGACAACCAAGCCTTTTTAAGGCATAGTGGGCGGCAAGGGCGACGTTGTTAAAGAGACAAAAACCCATAGCGCGGTTGTATTCGGCATGATGCCCCGGTGGACGAACTAGGGCAAAGACCGCCTCTACTGAGCCCTGAAATAGGGCCTCAAGTCCGACAAACTGGGCCCCAACAGCATTAAGGGCCGCTTCGTAGGATTCCGGAGAGGTAGCGGTATCCGGGTCGAGCTGGACGTGGGACTGCCCGGCAGTGGCTGCCACACTTTTGATATAGGCCGGATCGTGGTTCCAAGCCAGCTCTTCTTCGGTGGCCGGGCGTGGAGAAAGGACCTTTAGCCAAGAAGAAAATTTGGGATCTTCCAGGCGAGCATAGATCTTCTCCAACCTTTCCGGGCGTTCCGGATGATAATCTCCGGGGTTGTGTTTTAGGAAGATCTCATCCTTGATAATGGCTACCTTCATGATGCCTCCTTTAGAGCCTTTAAGGGTTTAGGGTTTTAGCCAACCGGGAAATAACTCCCTTAACCCCTTGGCCATATATTCAATGGAAATCACCGCCAGAATCAAGCCCATTAATCTACCGAAGAGATTGGTCCCGGTGTGTCCGAGGATTTTGGAAATCCGGGTGGCATAACTCAACATCAAAAAACTAACGAAACAAACGATGATGCTGCCCAGGACAACGCGGAGCCTGGTCTCAAGCCCTTGACCGCTGGCCAAGACCATCACCGTAGTGATTGCCCCTGGACCGGCCAAAATGGGGACAGCCAAAGGGACGATGGCGATGTCTTCTTTCTGGCGGCTTTCCAGTTCTTCTTCAGGGGAACTCTTGGTCCCTCGGGGCCGGGCCTGAAGCATTTGAAGGGCAATGGTAAATAAGATGAAACCCCCGGCTACCCGAAAAGAGGCCACGGAGATATTAAAAAAAGAAAGGATTTGATCCCCAAAAAGGGCAAAAAGACCCAAGACTAAAGCGGCTACTAGACAGGCCTTGGCCGTCATCCTTCGCTTTTGTTCCTCAGGGGTCCCTTCGGTGAGGCTTACAAAGAGAGGGATATTCCCTATCGGATCGACGATGATAAAGAGAGGGACAATGGTGTTCAACCAACTCTTCCAATCGATACTCTCAAACATCCTTCGGCCTTTCAGAACCACGGGTGAAATAGATTACGCCTCCAATGGCCCCTCCTAAAAGGGCCACGGCATAAATCAAGATACCTAAGGCCAGTCCGTATTCAGCCCCAAAGTCAAGGAGCCTCAAGAAATAGACCAAAGTGCCCTCTCGGATTCCCAATCCACCGAGGCTTACCGGCATGGCAGCCAAGATCCCCATAATAGGGACAATAATCAGATATTTGCTCAAGGGAACCGGGAGGTTTAACCCACAACTCAAGAAAAAAAGATGAATACTGTAGAAGGTTTGGACCAAGAGGCCCAAAAGGAGGAGGGCCCAAAAAACTCGTAGGCGAAAGACCACCGAGGCCAAGAGAAGATGATAATTTTGTAGTTTTTGGCCCCAAAACTTCTTTAAAAAGAGCAGGACCATACAAAATAAAAGACCTGACCCAGAAATGAGATAGAGGGTCTTTTTGGCAGTTGGCGGCAAAAATTCACCTTCAAAGGGTAAAGATATTCCCACCAAGAGCAAGGCCCCTAAAAATCCAAAGGCCCGATCATAAAAGACCGAAAGGGTGGCCGCGGTCTTGGAGGCCCCGTCTTTGAGCAGATAACCCACCCGAATAATATCACCACCCAAAAGCCCAGGTAAAAAAGCATTAAAATATTGATTTATAAAGTAAAGTTTCAAGAAATAGATGTAATCTCTCTTAAAATCGAGACTTTTACAGATAAGTTGCCAGCGGAAGGTGCTGATCATCTGGAAGACGAGATAACAGAGAAAGGCGGCGGCAAACCATGAAGGAGAAATTTGGTGAATGGTCTGCCACAGGGTGGCCAGATCGGTATGACGCAAAAGGTAATAGAGAAGCCCAAGGCTTACGGCAACTTTTAACAAGAACCCAAGGTATCTTTTCACTCAAGGACCTCGCGGATGGAGTAGATACGATGGTTGGAGGCCTCAAAATAAGTACGCATGACCATTTCGGCCAAAAGCCCAGTTCCTAAAAGATTGATCCCAGTGATGATCAAAAGGGCCCCCAGCAAGAGGAGCGGCCTTTGGCCGATGTTTTGATGATAGAAGAGTTTTATCCAGGAGAGATAGGCTTCGATTAAAAAGCCGGCCAAAAACATGAGCCCACCGGTGAGCCCGAAGACATGGAGGGGGCGGGTGGCAAATTTACGGAAAAAGATCATGAGCAACAGATCAAGCAGGACCCTATAGGTCCGGGAAAGGCCGTATTTACTCTTCCCATGTCGGCGAGGGTGGTGGGTAACCACCTCTTCGGCGATTTTGGCCCCACGGAGGCTGACCAAGACCGGAATAAAGCGGTGAAGCTCCCCATAAATGGCCAGGCCTTGAATAACTTCTGCCCGATAGGCCTTGAGCGAACAACCATAGTCGTGGAGTCTGACCCTGGTCAGGCGGCTAATGAGTCTATTGGCCAGGATGGATGGCAGCCGGCGGGAGAGAAAAGGGTCCTTGCGGTCTTTTCGCCAGCCAGAGACGACATCATAGCCCTCTTCGATCTTTTTCAAGAGCTTGGGGATGTCTGCTGGATCATTTTGAAGATCACCGTCCATGGTGACGATAATCTCTCCTCGGGCGTGATCAATGCCCGCAGTAAAGGCGGCACTCTGGCCAAAATTGCGCCTTAAAAAGATCACCTTAAGCCAAGGATAACGGGGTTTAAGTCTTCTCAAGACTTGGGCCGAACGATCGGTGGAGCCATCGTCCACCATGATCACTTCAAAGGGCTTGCCCAAAGGGGTAAGGGCAGCCTCAAGCTTCTCCAAGAGGTGAGGAATATTTTCCTCTTCGTTAAAGATCGGAATGGCTACGGAAACATAGGGTTTAGGGTCTTTTTTGTTCATGGTCGCGGATAGATAGGTGGTAGTTTACCAAGGATTATCGGAAATTTTAAAAGTTTTCCGTCTCGCAAGACGGTGAGGGTGATTCGGTCGCCGGGGTGGTGACGGGTGAGTTCATCGACGATATCAAGGCGCCGGCGAACAGGCCGACCATTGATGGCAACGATAATATCGCCTCCAAGAAAGATCTTTTCTTCACCAAGAAGGATTAAACGATTACCTCCTTTGAGTCCGGCCTTGTCTGCCGGGGATCCGGGGATGACCTGTTCGACCAGGACCCCTTCGGTATGCTTCAGGCCAAAGAGATTGGCCAACCGTGGATTGAGGTCTATGCCTCGTATCCCGGCAAAGGGCCTTATCGCATAGCCCTGTTTGATGAGCTGGGGGACAATCCGAACGGCTACCTCAGCCGGAATGGCAAAGCCGATATTTTCAGCATCGGGTTTTAGGATGGCGGTAATGATCCCGACCACCTCTCCTTTAGAATTGAGCAAAGGACCACCGGAGTTTCCAGGGTTAATAGCGGCATCGGTCTGAATAATATTATGGGAGAGTTCAAAGGTGGGGCTTGGAAGGCTGCGGTTAAGGGCACTTATGACCCCCACGGTTAGGGTGTTATCCAGGCCAAAGGGGTTACCGATGGCCAGGACCTTGTGGCGGATTTGTAGCTTTTCACGCTCACCGAAGGAAGGGGGTTCTATGTGCGTGTTGGGTGTGATGTTTAAGACGGCCAAGTCTGTAGGTGGATCGGTGCCAATGATCCGGGCTTGATAG